>JAEEYU010000040.1 GCA_016288315.1 Clostridiaceae bacterium
GTATGAAACCATAACTTCGGGCCAGTGAACCATGGGCGCCATATAAAAAGTGAGCGTGTGTGCGCCGAGGCAGAGTGTTTCGCCCTCTTTGACGCTTCTGACTCTCGAAACGGGCGTGTCGCAGAAGTTCGGGAGCATTCTTGCGGCGCCGTCGGAGCAGATAATCTGAAGCCCGGGGTATTTTTCGCAAAGGGCGTCAATGCCTGCGCTGTGGTCGGGCTCAAGGTGGTGAACAATGAGGTAGTCGGGCGTTCTGCCGTCAAGCGCCGCCTCGAGATTGCCGAACCAGCGGTCAACTGCGATTTTGTCGGCAGTGTCCGCTATTGCGACCTTTTCATCAAGGATGAGGTATGAGTTGTATGCCATACCGTTTTCAAGCATATACTGACCTTCAAAAAGGTCAACGTCATAATCGTTTACGCCGATGTATTTTATATCGTTTGTGATTTTAACTTCCATGTTGAAACCTCCGTAAATATCATAGTAATCAAAACTCAGAGCACTTTTGAGAGGAAGTCGCGAAGGCGCGGACTTTCGGGATTGGAGAAAAACTCAACAGGCGTGTTTTCTTCCTGTATTACGCCTTCATCAATGAAGACAACCCTTGTGCCGACTTCGCGCGCAAAGCCCATTTCGTGGGTGACGACAACCATAGTCATACCCTCTTTTGCAAGCTCCTTCATAACCTCAAGAACCTCGCCGACCATTTCGGGGTCGAGGGCGGATGTGGGCTCGTCAAAGAGCATTACATCCGGGTTCATCGCAAGCGCACGGACTATGGCAATGCGCTGCTTCTGACCGCCCGAAAGCTGTGACGGATATGCCTGCGCTTTGTCTGCAAGCCCTATTCTTTCAAGCAGGGTTTTTGCCCTCTGCTCCGCCTCGGACCGTCTGAGTTTAAGCAGTTTCATCGGTGCGAGGGTGATGTTGTCGATAATGCTTAAATTGGCAAAAAGGTTGAACTGCTGGAATACCATGCCGATTTTTTGCCTTGCGAGGTTTACGTTTATGTAATTTTCGCTGTAGATTTTTTTCATCAGCGACTTGTATGCCCTGCCCTCGTGCTTCTCGTTGAGGAGGTCTTCCGCCTTGATTTTTGCGATTAAACCCGCCTTGATTTCTTCATCCGTTCTGCCGTTGCTTTTTGCTTTTTCGGAAGCGAAAAGGGACTGATATGTTTTTGAAAGCTCAATAACGTCGGGGTGAAGGTAAGGGTCAACGGGGGTTACGAGCTTGTTCTCCAGCCAGACCTCGCCGTAGGTGGGCTCTTCAAGAAGGTTAAGGCAGCGCAGAAACGTGCTTTTGCCCGAGCCGGAGGGACCGATTACGACAACCACCTCGCCCGCATCAATTTCAGTGCTGATGCCTTTGAGAACGCGGTTGCTGCCGAAATATTTGTAGAGGCCGTCAACTTTAATAAGCGCTTTTTTCTCAGTGGTCACTTCTGCGCAGCCTCCTTTCGAGAATACCGACAAGTTTTGTCAGGATGATAACTACAACAAGGTAGATGAGCGCCACCGCTATAAGCGGCATAAACGCCGAAAACGTGCGTCCGCGGATGAGGTCGCCCGCTTTTGTAAGGTCGCGTATGCCGACGTAGCCGGCTACCGACGTTTCTTTTAAAAGGACTATGAACTCGTTGCACAGAGTGGGCAGAACGATTTTGAACATCTGCGGTATGACGATGTAAATCATTGTCTGAATATAGTTGAAGCCGAGACTTCTGCCCGCCTCGAACTGGCCGTTGTCAACCGACATAATGCCGCCGCGGAAGATTTCAGCAACGTAGGCTCCGGAGTTTATGCCGAACGAGATTATTGCGACAAGCGTGCCCCTTGTTGACGATTTGAAGATAATGAAATACATAATAAGAAGCTGAACGACCATCGGCGTGCCTCTTATTACTGTCAGGTAAAGCTTGCAGATTCTGTCGGCTATGCCGAAGATTTTAACACCGATTCCGCCCCGCTTTTTGAGGGACTCACCCGTTTTGTCGTAAGTTGAGCGGATTGTGGCAATCAGCACGCCGATAAGAATGCCGAGGATGGTTGCGAAAAACGCGATAATAAGCGTTGTTCTGAAGCCCTCGACAAGCCACTGCCACCTGTTGCCGTCAATAAAATTGAGTTTGAACTGTGCCGAAATGTCGGCAAACCAATCTTTCATAAGGAACTCCCGTGTATAAAATGATTTACG
This sequence comes from Clostridiaceae bacterium, assembly GCA_016288315.1. Taxonomy (GTDB): domain Bacteria; phylum Bacillota; class Clostridia; order Oscillospirales; family Acutalibacteraceae; genus CAG-177. The sequence goes on from JAEEYU010000040.1 coordinate 2,197, forward strand.
GTTTATAATACCATTTTATTGCAGATTATTCAACCGTAAAAACGAATTTTGCTCTTATTTTATTGTAATTATTTGTATTATTAAATATATTGAAAAATTTACAATTTTGTGATATATTGTCATTATGTGTTATTGTGCGCTGTGAGATTGTTGCGGCAATTCACACAATTTGTTAATTACAATAAGTGGTTTAACACCCCTTTTGCGGGTGAAAGTTAAGAGTGATTATGAAGATTTCCGTTGCGCTCGCCGCATATAAAGGCGAAAAATACATAGGCGAGCAGATAAAATCAATACTTGCGCAGCTGCCGCCCGACGGCGAGATAATCGTTTCTGACGACAGACCGGGCGGTGAAACTATGCAGGCGGTTATTGCCGCGGCAGACGGCGACTGCCGTGTGAAATATATTGAAGGTCCCGGCAAGGGAGTCTGCGCCAATTTTGAAAACGCAATTTGCGCCTGTTCGGGCGACATAATCTTTTTAAGCGACCAGGACGACGTCTGGCTGCCCGAAAAGGTCGGCAGCGTTATGAGAGAATTTGAGAACGGGGCGGATGTTGTGCTGCACGACGCCTTTGTTACAGACTCCGCGCTTGAAGTAAAAGAGAAATCGTTTTTCAGTGCTCATTCTTCAGGAAGCGGGTTTTGGACAAATCTGTTGAGGAACTCATTTGTCGGCTGCTGTATGGCGATGACAAGAGAGGCGGCGGAAATGTGCCTGCCCTTCCCCGATAATCTGCCAATGCACGACTGGTGGATAGCCCTTCTTGCACTTAAAAGGCATAAAAATGTTGTTCTTCTGCCCGAGCAGTTAATATACTGGCGCAGGCACGAAAACACGGTAACCGGCAAAAAGAACAGTCTTGCTCAACAGCTTAAATGGAGGGCGAAGATGATTTTTTTACTGATTGAAAGGAAATGAGTTATGGACTCATCTAAAGTAACCGGGTGCATAGTCACTTACAACAACATGCGCACAATTGACAAAGCGATAGGCACCCTGTTGAAACAGACAAAGCTCCCCTTTAAGCTCTATGCGGTTGACAACTGTTCAACCGACGGCACTCCCGGGCATATTGAGGAGAAATTCCCAGAGGTCAAAGTAGTCCGCAGCGCCGCAAATGTCGGTTTCGGCGCCGGGCACAACAGCATTATGGGCGAGCTTGACTCGGAGTATCACGCAATAATCAACCCCGATATTATTCTGCGCGACGATGTGCTGAGCAAAATGGTCGCCTATATGGACGAACACCCCGATATAGGAATGCTCTCGCCCTGCATACGCTTCCCCGACGGCAGGCCGCAGATTTTAGGCAAGCGCAATCCGAAGCTTATCTACCTTTTTGCCAGCCGTATGAGAGGCAGCGAGCCCGGCAACATCCTTCGCGAATACGCCATGCTTGACGCAGGCATAAACGCTCCGATTGACATTGAAAATGCGACGGGCTGTTTCATGCTTATCCGCACGTCTCTGTTTAAGGAAATCGGAGGGTTTGACAAGCGCTACTTTATGTATTTTGAGGACTGCGACCTCTCGCGCGAGGTTTGCAAAAGGAGCCGCCTTGTTTACTACCCCGATGCCGTTGTTTACCACGAGTGGGGCAGAGAATCAAAAAAAAACACAAAGCTTCGCATAATTCAGATTAAATCAATGATTGCATATTTCAACAAATGGGGCTGGAAATAAGCTTCAGGAGAATATATGAAAAAATACTTCCGTAATTTTTACAAATACCGCTACCTGCTCTATGAGATAGTGCGTAAAAACATCAAACTGCAATACCGCGATTCATTTCTCGGGATACTGTGGACCTTTTTGCAGCCGCTTCTGACAACAATTGTGCTTGTTATTGTTTTCGGCAACCTTCTCGGCAAGGATTCTTCAAAGGTTCTCAACTACCCCGTGTATCTGCTTTGCGGCCGCCTTCTTTATGATTTTTACTCGCAGTCAACAAAGCGGGCGATGCGCTCAATCAAGAACAGCGCTTCGGTAATCAAAAAGGTTTATGTGCCGAAATATATGTATCCGCTTGCAAACGTTATTTCCACGTTTGTAACTTTCCTTATTTCACTTATTGTGCTTGTTCTGTTTGTTGCGTATTTTATGATTTTCTCACCGAACAAGCCAAACATTACGCCTTATGTATTTCTGGCGTTCATACCCATCGGCATTCTGTTTATTCTGTGTCTTGGTGTGGGGCTTATTCTTTCAACGCTTGAGGTTTTCTTCAAGGATATTGAATACCTCTATGACGTTTTCTGCATGCTCCTTTTCTATGTGACACCCATTGTTTACAGCATTGAGCAGCTCAAGCTGAAGAACGTCTGGGCTATGCGGATATTTATGGCGAACCCGCTTTATTCAATAGTGCATATGTTCCGCGACTGCGTGCTGTTCGGTCAGATGATTAACATAAACCACCTGCTCTATTCTCTGGCGTTCAGTCTTGCGACGCTGGCTGTGGGAATAATCATATTTGCCAAAAAGCAGGATAAATTCATTCTTCACATCTGAGGAGGGCGTTTATGGCACAACCTGCAATAAAGGTTGAAAACGTGAGCGTTCTTTTCAACCTTAACAATGAAAAAATCGACAATTTAAAAGAATATTTCATAAAGCTCGTTACAAGAAAACTGCATTACAACGAGTTCTGGGCGCTTCAGGATATCTCATTTACCATTGAAAAATCCGACCGTGTGGGCGTTCTCGGTTTTAACGGCGCGGGCAAAAGCACCCTGTTAAAAGTTGTCTCCGGCGTGCTCAAGCCCACGAAGGGCAAGGTTGAGGTTCACGGAGTTATCGCACCGATGCTCGAGCTCGGCGCCGGCTTTGATATGAACTACTCCGGGCGTGAGAACATTTACCTCTACGGGGCTACAATGGGCTACCCGAGGAAGTATATTCAGGAGCGCTACGATGAAATAGTCCGATTCAGCGAGCTTGAAAAATTCATTGACGTTCCCGTAAAGAATTATTCATCCGGCATGAAGGCGCGGCTCGGCTTTGCAATCGCATCCGCTGTTGAGCCCGAGGTGCTTATACTCGACGAAGTTCTCTCCGTCGGCGATGCAAAATTCAAAAAGAAGAGCGAGCAGAAAATAATCTCAATGTTCGACAAGGGCGTTACCGTTCTGTTTGTTTCGCACAACACGGAGCAGGTCAGACGCATCTGCAACAAGGCGATTATTCTTGACAAGGGTAAGCTGATAGCTCAGGGCGAGGTCAACGAAATCTGCGACAAATATATTGAGCTCGCCGCCGAAAAGAAAAAGTAAATCTTTAATAAAAGCAAAACCGAAACGGGGTGTAAAAATGAACTACGCCGCAATTATGGCGGGCGGCAGCGGAAGCCGCATGGGCGTAACCGACGTGCCCAAGCAGTTTCTGACGCTTGACGGTCTGCCGATTATTATTCACACCCTGAAAAAATTTGCCGCCTGCAGCGAAATCGAAAAGACGGTTGTTATGTGCCCGAAGGCGTGGGTTGACTACACACGGAAGCTTATTGACACAAATCTTGCATTCTCCGCAGATAAAATATATGTAGCGCCCGGCGGTGCCACAAGGAATGACACGCTCGAAAAGGCGGTTGATTATATCTGCCGCAATTTTACATTTGACAACGACTCCGTGATTGTCACTCACGATGCGGTGCGCCCCTTTGTGACGGCGCAGATGATAAGCGACAACATAAAATATGCATCACGGTTTGCCGCCTGCAACACTGTTATTGAAGCGACTGACACTGTAGTTATGAGCGCGGACGGCGAGTTTATCGACTCCTCCCCCGACAGGAGCACGGTTTTTAACTGCCAGACTCCGCAATCGTTCAGATTGGGCGAATACCTGGACAGTCTTGAAAAGCTTGAAAAATCCAAACGCGACTCCCTGACAGACGCCTGCTCGCTTTTTACCTTGACGGGCAAAAAGGTTTATATGGCGAGAGGCAGTGCGGACAATATCAAAATAACAAGACCCGCCGACATTCAGACGGCGGAGAATATACTTAAGAACACCGGTAAACAATAGTTGATTATAAAAATTCAAAAAGAAATGTGTGGTGAAATGTATGAGCGCAGACCCCTACCCCCGAAGTATTGAATCAATAAAAGAATATGCGACGGTGCGCCCGTGCATTGAACCCGTTTTCACATTCTGACAAAAGGATGTGGCTTCGGTTTCATACGTGCCGCTCCGCCGTAAAACAGGAGGGCAAAATGGAATTTGAAACTATACTCAAAATAGTCGGCTCGCTTCTTGCAAAGGGCGAAATCTCTGCGCTGAGGAGTCTGCTGAGCGAACTCAACGCCGTTGACACAGCCGCCATTATGGAGGAACTTGAGCCCGCCGAAAGGCTGCGACTTTTCAGGGTTCTGCCCAAGGACGTGTCTGCGGACGTTTTTTCATACCTTGAAACAGACAGCCAGACCGAGCTTGTAGGTATGATTAACGACAAGGAACTTGAAAATCTGATGGATGAAATGTTCCTTGACGACACGGTTGACTTTCTTGAAGAGATGCCCGCAAATGTTGTAACGCGTGTGCTTCGCAACACCGACGCCGAAACAAGAAAGACGATAAACCGTTTTCTCAAATACCCCGACAATTCCGCAGGCAGCATTATGACCATTGAGATGGTGCAGCTTCGCGATGATATGACCGCCGCCCAGGCAATAGCGAGCATACGCAGGAACGGCATTGACAAGGAGACGGTTTACACCTGCTATGTAACCGACTCCACCCACAAGCTGCTGGGTGCCGTGCCTCTGCTGTCACTGCTGATGTGCGAGGATGAAACGATGGTGCGCGACATTATGCAGAACGACGCGCAGCTCATTTATGTAAACACTCTCGATGACCGGGAGGAAGTTGCGGAAATCGTCAAAAAATACGACCTTCTGAGCATTCCCGTTGTTGACAACGAAAACCGTCTTGTAGGCATAATCACAGTTGACGACATTGTCGATGTTATTGAAGAAGAGGCAACCGAGGATATTGAAAAGATGGGCTCCCTTGCCCCGTCGGATGACGAATACCTTAAGACGGGCGTTTTCAAGCTTGTGCGCAACAGAATTTTCTGGCTGCTTGTGCTCCTTGTTACGGGCACGCTTGCGGGTATTCTCATCTTCCTTTACAATGCCGACGGTTTTGTAACCGACAACATAGCGCTGATTATTTCAATGCCGCTGATAATGGGTATCTCCGGCAGCGCGGGCAGTCAGTCGTCAACGCTTATGATAAGAGGTCTTCTTGTTGGTGAAATAGACACAAAGGATTATTTTAAAATTGTTTTCAAAGAGATAAGAGTTGCCGCTGTCTGCGCGGCTGTGCTCGGCGCCGTGAACCTGCTAAGGGTATTCCTGCCAGGCACAGACGGCATAAAGAACTGCGCCGTTGTTTCGCTGGCGATTTTTGTCTCGGTCACCGCCGCCAAGCTTGTGGGCGCATCGCTGCCGATAATTGCAAAGGCGTTAAAACGCGACCCTGCAACCGTGGGCGGACCGTTTATTCAGTCGCTCAGCGATATTATCTCACTCGCCGTATATTTCGGAATAGCCGGCGCAATATTAAACTGATTAACAAACAGTAAAAGTCCCGCACGGTAAAGTGCGGGACTTGTTTTTTTGATATCAGATAAACGCTCCGTCGATTCCTATAACCTGGGCTGTGATGTAGTCGGAGCTTTCGCTTGCGAGGAAGGCGATGAGAGCCGCCACCTCTTCGGGTCTGCCGAACCTGCCAAGCGGAATTTCTTCTTTAATCGCTTTTAAATCTTCATCGGAAAAGCAGGCGTTCATTTTTGTGTCAATCACGCCGGGTGCTATGCAGTTGACCTGAATATTCGAGGGGGCAACCTCACGCGCGAGCGCTTTGGTAAGCCCGATTACAGCCGCTTTTGAGGCGGAGTAATGCACCTCGCAGGAGGCGCCGCTGACGCCCCACATTGACGAGACATTGATTATTTTGCCGCGTTTGTTTTTAATCATAAACGGCAGTGCCGCCTGACAGCAGTTGAAAACGCCCTTGAGGTTTACCGACATCATACGGTCAAAATCCTCTTCGGTAATGTCTGTGAAAAGCTTTTGCTGTGAGATTCCCGCACAGTTGACGAGAACCGAAACTCCGCCGAATTCCTCCGCCGCAGTTTCAAACGCCGCAGAAACTTCATCACGGTCCGAAACATCGACCTTGCAGACTACCGTGTCGGTTACCCTGTTGAGCTTTGAGGCAAGCGACCGGACCGCCTTTTCGTTGCTGTTACAGCACAGGGCAATTCTGAAGCCCTCGTCGGCGAGCGCAACTGCCGCCGCCGAACCGATGCCGCCGGACGCCCCGGTTATGAGCGCTGTTTTTTTCATCAGTCTTGCTCTTCAACTCCGCTGAACGCCTCGTAGCCCTGTTCGTTGAACGCTTTTGTCATATCGGTATAGCCCTTGGGAATCTCAAAAGCGTTTCCGGGAACGGTGCCCGCAACATTTGTGATTTCAATAATTGTGGCGTCGCCGCTCTTTTCAACGGATTCAATTCTTCTGAGGTCTTCGTTGAGGTAATAATATTTGATTGTCTGACCGTCGTTTGTCTTGTATTCTTCAACGGTGTATTCTTTATTGTCAACCGTGGTTGTCAGAGTCTGAACATAGGTTGCATCCTCACCCTGAATAACCGTAGGGTCGGTAATTGCGGCAACAGCGTTCTGTTCGCCGAGGAGTTCATCCGTCGAGCCGGCGTTTATATACATTCTGAGCGTGGGGAGAATGAGATAAACCGCTTTGCCGTCGGAGAGGAATCTTGCTTTAACGGAAGTGACGGCGCTTGTTTTGATTTTTGTTTCGATTGAGTATTTGCCGCCGTTGTCAACATAGAGGGTAATCGGAACGGTAACGTCGCCGTTCTTGATTGTTGCCTTCATTGTATATTTACCGGTGGCTATAATCTCTTTGTAGGTCTGCGAAGGTGAATCCTTGGGAACGATGACGACTCCGCCGCCTCCGCCAGCGCCGCCTCCGCCAGCAGCTCCTCCGCCACCGCCGCCTCCGACGACTTTGGAAGTTTCGGTTTCAACTTCTTTGACTACGGAGGTTTCGGTAACAAGACCTTCGCCCATTGCCATGGTGACCTCGGATGTGTCTTCCTCCATCATCTTGTTGACGTCAATGCCGATTTTGTCAAGGAACGACTGTTCTTCGGGAGTCATACCCAGCTCTTCGGCTACTTTGTTGTTTACGGATGTTGTTTTGGCGACTTTTTTGGTTACGGTTTCGCCTTTTTTATTTGTCAGGGTTTCAATGACGGTTTCCTCAGTCTTTTCGGTCTGATCCTTGCCGAAAAGTCTGTCAAGAACGCCCGCCTCGGCTGTTTCGGAATCCGTAGCATCTGCCGCAGTTGTGCCTGTTTCGGAAGCGTTTTCTTTACCCCTCTGACGGCAGGCGGCTAAGCTTATCAGCATAGCAACGCAAAGCAGAATTGCGATGAGTGATTTTTTCATAATAGTCTCCTCCGGGTATAATATATGCCGCAATAATAATTGGCTTGATTAAAGAATATACCTTTTTCTTAAATAATTCAACACCGTATTGTAAATGATTTATTAATGAATTGTAAAGTCGGGCAAAACGGCTTAAATAAAATTTAAAAAAACACTTGAAAAAACAGTAATTATAAATTATAATAGTCAAGCACTGAATGTGTTACTTGCGGCTCAATGGGCGAAACGGCGTGCCGCTGCCTGCGGCAGATGAAGGCACGGCGTTGAGGTGAAAAAACAGGGAGTATCACGACGCGCTCCAAGCGAGTGAGACGACCATGTTTTTGAGGGAAGAGCAGCTCATTCGTAATGACAGATTGTCAGTTTAAAATTGAACATAGTATTTGCTGGTGTGGCTCAATGGCAGAGCAGCTCATTCGTAATGAGCAGGTTGTCAGTTCGATTCTGACCACCAGCTCCATAAAGAAAAGTCCCGGAACTGATCGTTTCGGGATTTTTTGTTTTCAGTTTTCATTTGCAAATCAGCCCTGTGCGCAAATGATTTTTAACATTTCTGTTGTAAATATCGGGATTGTGTGCTATAATAGTCAAAAATAAAAACGGGAGGAATAAAAAATGTTTGCTGAAGTATTGGGCTTTTTTGACGGAATAGCGGATGTTATTTCTTCTTTCTTTGTCAGCGTTCTGTTTTTCCTTTTCAACTGACTAAGTCTCAATAATCATACAAAACCCGGAACGGCTGAAAAACCGCTCCGGGTGATTTTTTATTCTTCGGTATTTACGGGCTGTGACTGTGCGCTCTTTGACATCAGAGTATTGAGATAACTGCCGACAGCTTCGGGCTTTGCTTTGAGTTTAAGATAATAACGGTCGGAGCTGCGGTCGTTTTCAACCGTATTTGCGCCGCTTGCGTCAATGCTGATTTTTACCCTGTGCGACATTTTATAGAAATCGCCGCAGCCCTCAAAAGCAAACTGAACGGCGGTAAGGTCCCAGCTTCTGTTGGAGACGCGCCCCGTTTTTTTGTCACCTGTGTTATGGAAAAGATAGCAGTCGTAAACGGGGTTGCCCTCATTTGAGTTTTCATCGCCGTCAAAGCCGGTTATGATTTTTTCGCCGACTTCGTAGCCGGAGCAGATTATCGGACGGGGGAAGTTTTCAAAAACATATTTTGCCGCTTCAACATCCTGCACAATGTTGAACTCCGCACCTTCGGGGAATTTGCCCGCCATTGCAACAAGGGCGTGAACCTTTTTTCTGACAAGGTCGGGATATTCGGCAGTAAGTTCGGCTATGTTGTTGAGCATTCCGATTGAAACAATAACAACCGAATCATCCTGCGCGTCTTTGAGTGCTTTTTTGTAAAAACCGAGCGAGTGCTCCACATCAAACCCGCCTGCATCGCTCATATATTTTTTATTTACTATTTCGGCAAAATCGGAGCTTGTTTCGAGAAAGCCGTCCCTTTCGGTCTGCGCCACGGGGACGCTGTAAAAGCCGAAATAATTGAGAATTGCCCTGATAACTCCGTTTGAGTTTTTGTTTGAAGTGCAGTTGACAATGCCGAGGGGAGCCATATCCTCCCTTTTCATAAGCGAGAGCAGAACGGCGAGCGCGCCTGCGTCGTCGCTGTCGGGGCCTATATCGGTGTCAAGAATAACATTGCGCCTGCTTGATGTTACCGGCTCATACTCCCAGTTGTCGCCGCGTGCCACCTTGATTGCGTATTTAACAACGGAGACGGCGATAATAATCACAATAATTATGAGCACCGCCGTAATTGTGTATTTCATCGGAATCAGGTCATAGATTTTGTCGCCCAGAACTGTGAAAAGAACCACTCTCGGCATAATTCCGCAGAAAGAAATGAGCAGGTAAGGCAGGAATTTCATTGTTGTTGTGCCCATAAACAGGCTGACAAAATCTATGGGTAAAAACGGAAGAAAACGGATGCCGAAAAACGCAGAATATTTTGTGCTGTTCTCAATATTTAAAAGCTTCTGCCCCTTCTTTGACTTGCCCAGTATTTTAGTGACGTTGTCGCCGCCGAGGAGTCTGCCGATGCACCAGGTTACACAAAGCTCGATTATTATGCCTGCCGCATTGATAAGCAGTGCCTGCCACATGGGGAAGGCGAGACCGAGTGCCACATAAATCATTGAAGCTGGGACGACAAGGACTATTGCTTTTATGAAGTAAACGCCCAGAATCGTTCCGACAGCCGCTGAGACGGAAGACGCCGACGCTATGAGCGCACGGACATCAATATTCACAAGGGCTTTATATTTCCATATAATCAGCGTTACTATGGCAGCGGCGAGAATAAGTCTTGCAACAAGACTTAAAGACTGCCTTGCCTTTCGCAGTTTTTCTTTCAGAACAATCACCTCTCAGGTTCTTTTTTGATGAGTCATTTAACAATTTCGCGCAGGTCGGGAAAAACCGAGAGCGAACGGGCGAGAATACCGTGCATTGCGGCTATTGCCGTGCCGTAGTTTGTCATAGGCACGCCCTGCCCGGCGGCGCTCCTTGAGCGGTAACGCATTTCTTTCTCGTTCAACATACATCCGCCGCAGTGGACTATGAGTGAAAGCCCGCTTAAATCTTCGGGAAATTCAGCGCCGGATGTGAATTTGTAATTGAATTTTCTGCCCGTGTATTTTTCAATCCAGCCGGGCATTTTAACCGTGCCTATGTCGTTGCACTGCCTGTGATGGGTGCAGCCCTCCGCAATAAGTATTGTGTCGCCGTCTCTGAGATTACCGAGAGCGGCAACGCCCTTTACGGCGCTTTCGAGAAAGCCCTTGTATCTTGCCATCAGAATTGAGAAGGATGTAAGCGGAATGTCATCGGGCACCGCCTTTGCAACAGCTTCAAACACCTGGCTGTCGGTAATAACCATGGCGGGCTTTTCTATGAGTGAGCCGAGCATATCGGAAACTGCGTTTTCTTTGACAACGCAGGCGCGGCAGCCGCTGTCAAGAATGTCGCGTATCATCTGCTGCTGCGGAAGGATTATTCTCCCCTTTGGTGCGGCGGAGTCAATCGGCACAACGAGCAGAACAATGTCGCCTTCTTTCAGGAGATCGCCGACAATCGGCTTTTCATCATTGTTTTTTACAAGGCGGGCTATGCGCTCCTTCAGCTCGAAAATTCCTGTTTTCTCTTTTGCGCTGACATAGATTTCATCCGCTTTTGCTTCGGGCGTATTTTTGAGAAGGTCCGATTTATTAAAAACAATTATATAGGGAATGTCTTTTGCTTTGAAAAGCTCTTTCAGCTCAGTGTCGGCGGCGGTCATACCCCTTTCTGAATCAACGCACAAAACGGCGATATCCGTTTTGTTGAGTATCTGCTTTGCCTTTTTCACGCGCATTTCGCCGAGTGCGCCTTCATCGTCAAGGCCGGGTGTGTCGATAATCACGACGGGACCGAGCGGCAGAAGTTCCATCGCCTTGCTTACGGGGTCGGTGGTGGTGCCGGGGGTTTTTGAAACGATGGAGAGTTCCTGCCCCGTTACGGCATTGACAACACTGGACTTGCCCGCATTGCGCATACCGAAAAAGCCGATATGGACGCGGTTTGCAGACGGTGTTTCGTTAAGTGACATACTGCGCCTCCCCTTCACGGATTTAAACTGTAACATTATTATTAAAACACTATATTTTGAAATAGTCAATGGAAATTCACACAATATATCCGGCATAAAAGGACAATTTTTTAGTTTTTGATATTTACAAAATATTTCTGCAATGATATAATAATTTCATATTTTTAATTTCGGAAAAGAGGAGTCAGCGTTGAATAAAACCGGTTTTGACAACAACGAATACATCCGCCGTCAGAGTGAAATGATAAGCAAGAGAATTAAGGAATTCGGCGGTAAACTCTATCTTGAATTCGGCGGCAAGCTTTTTGACGACTACCACGCCTCAAGAGTTCTGCCCGGCTTTGCACCCGACAGCAAGCTGCAGATGTTAAAGGCAATCGCCTCCGATGTTGAAATCGTGTTTGCAATCAGCGCAGGCGATATTGAATCGAATAAAATCCGCCGCGACCTCGGCATAACCTATGACATTGACGTTCTGCGCCTTATTGACGCGTTCACCGACTCAGGGCTCTATGTTGGCAGTGTTGTTATCACGCGCTACAATGGTCAGCCCGCGGCAAAGGCATTCAAGTCAAAGCTTGAAGCGCTAGGAATCAAGGTGTTTATTCACGTGCCGATTGAGGGCTACCCCTACGACGTTGCAAACATAGTCAGCGAAGAGGGCTTCGGCAGAAACGAATACATTGAGACCTCACGCCCGCTTGTTGTTATTACGGCTCCCGGCCCCGGCAGCGGAAAGATGGCCACCTGCCTTTCACAGCTCTACCACGAAAACAAGAGAGGCAAAATTGCCGGCTATGCAAAGTTTGAGACCTTCCCCATCTGGAATCTTCCTCTCAAGCACCCAGTCAACCTCGCCTACGAGGCGGCAACCGCCGACCTTGACGACGTCAACATGATTGACTACTACCACCTTGAAGCATACGGCGAAACTACTGTAAACTACAACCGCGACCTTGAAATATTCCCTGTTTTAAACGCTCTGTTTGAGAAAATCGAGGGTGAGAGCCCCTACAAATCTCCGACGGATATGGGCGTCAATATGGCGGGTTATGCAATCTGTGACGATGACGCCTGCCGTGAAGCATCAAAGGCGGAAATCATACGCAGATATTTCGCTGCCCTTGTTGACAAAAAGACGGGCAGAGGTTCCGCACACGCGGTTACCAAAATCGAGAACCTTATGAATCAGGCGGGCATTACGGTTGACGACCGCAAGGTCATCGGCTGCGCACTTGCAAAAAGCGCCGCAACGGGCGGCAAACCTGCGGCGGCAATAGAACTCGGCGACGGAACAATTGTTACGGGCAAAACGAGCGAGCTCCTGGGCGCATCATCGGCAGCAATACTTAATGCATTAAAGCATATTGCCGGAGTTGCCGATGAAGAGCTGCTTATTGCCCCCTCGATTATTGAGCCGATTCAGAAACTCAAAACGGCTATTCTCAAAGACAGAAGCCCGATGCTCCACATTGACGAAATGTTTATTGCCCTGACGATGAGCGCGGCGGGCAACCCCTGCGCCGCAAAGGTGCTTGAAGCGGTTGAGGGCTTAAAAGGGGCACAGGCGCATTCAACGGTTATTCTCTCACAAACCGATCAGGACACTTTCCGCAAGCTCGGCGTTGACCTTACCTGCGAGCCGGATTACGAAAACAAAAAGTTTTATCATAAATAATAAATTGCAGTAAATGAGCCGCAGATTTCTCTGCGGCTTCAGTTTTTTGATATGTTTTTTTATTCCGACATAAGCACCTGAATACTGTCGGGAGATTTGCCGAACAGCGGGTCGTTTTTGTCAAGTTCGATTATTATGTGCCAGCTTGCCATATCTTCTGTGAATACTTCGGGTATCCGGCGGTCAACGGCGATTACTCCGTCTTTGCCGTTTACATAAACTCCGTCATAGTAAACAGAGCCACTGCCCTCGCGGGTTACCACCACGGCAAGCGCTTTGTCCTTGAAAAAGCCGCTGTCATACTTTTTTGTTGCATTGTTAAACGATTCCGAAGAGCCGAAACCGCTGTCAAAATAATAATGAGCAGAGTTGCCGGTTTTATAGGCGTTCAGTTCGTCCGCGCTTTTAATGAAAACTACTTTCGGGTATTGAACATCGGTGTTGTAATCGGCTTCGTTTGCTCTTATATACTGAATTGACGGAGATGCGGTATTCTTCTGCTTTTCCGGACTGCTCTGCCCCGTGTATGCAACTGTTGTGCCGGGGTTTTGCTCTGTTTTTGTCAATATCGGTTTTCTGAATGTTGTTGACTCTGCGGGAATTTTCTCTGTTTTGTTTTCAAAATATTTTTCAAGAGTATTTTCAAAATTCTCTTTTTCTTCGCCGCTGAGAGTTATTACGGAAGAATTGCCGAAATCTCCGGTTTGCGAATCGTAATAGTATGTGCTTCCGTTTACCGTTATTTCATAATCGGCTTTGCCGGAGAACACTGTTGCGTGCATTGCGCCTGAAACCAGATTTCTGATATATTGCGAGTCTTCGGGCGACATTGCGTATTTCGGGGAGCCTGCTGAGCTGACGGATGCGATAATCTGACTTTCAGTCACTTCCTGAGCCGATGCATATGAAACGGCGGCGGTTGTGCCCGCTTCCTCCTGCTTTTTGCCGCAGGCAAACAGTGTGAATAACATCATTACGGCAAGAATAAAACAAACTGTCTTTTTCATTTTTCTCACTCCTTTGATTATTATACGAAAAAAAGTGTGAAAAGGTTACGCTTCATATTATACAAAAACTCCCCTTTGAAAACAAGGGGAGCGGTTTTCACTGTTCTGCTTTTGCTTCGGGCTCTTCTTTTTTCTTTCTGAATATGAGAAGCTTGCTGAAAACATAGTTGAGCACAACGACAATTACGCCGACGATTATTTTTGAGAGCAGCTCGTTCATATTGAGAATTGTTACAAACAGGAACATACACAGCAGCTCTACCATAAGTGAAAAGAGTCTTGCGCCGACAAAGCCGGTGAACTCCCTGACTGCAACGCAGGGCGCCCAGCTTTTTGACTCAAAGACGAACAGCTTGTTTGTGAAAAACGCAAACAGCACGCCTGCAACCCAGGCAATAAGCGTTGAGTCAAGGTATTCGCTGCCCTTTGTGCTGAAAAGCTCCGCCGCTTTAACCCAGCCCCTGCTGACAAAAAGATTGCCGAGAACGCCGTTCCAGCCCGCCGCCTCAAAGGCGCGGTTGCACAGATAGAAAACGGCAAAATTCACAACAGTTGTTGCTACCCCGAAAACGAGATACATAAAAATCTCTTTTGTGAGGATTTTGTCGGCGACTCTGCCCAAAAAAGATTCGGGTCTAACTATTTTAAATGCGATTTTTCGCAGAAATTGAATCATACAGGTATTTTCTCCGTTAAAAAGTAAAATAATTTTAATGTATTACACAGTCATTGTCAAGAAGCACTTGAATTTTGAATAATAACTTGTTAAAATAATTAATTGTATATTTATGAATCGAGGTAATATTAAAATGAGTGAATGTTCAGGCAACTGCTCCGCTTGCAGTGAAAACTGTTCGTCAAGAGAACAGCAGGATTTACATATTCCGCTGAGTGAATACAGCAGCGTCGGCAAGGTTATTGCGGTAATCAGCGGCAAGGGAGGAGTCGGCAAATCGACAGTCACCTCGCTGCTTGCAACCGCCATGCAGTCGCAGGGCAAAGCAACGGCCGTGCTTGATGCTGACATAACAGGCCCTTCAATTCCACAGGCGTTCGGAATACATAACAGCGCTAAGGCGGATGCGGCGGGGCTTCTCCCCGAGACGAGTAAGACGGGCATAAGAATTATGTCGGTAAACCTTCTGCTTGAAAAAGAGGACCAGCCGGTTGTGTGGCGCGGACCTGTTATTTCGGGTGTTATTCAGCAGTTCTGGAAGGATGTCGCCTGGGGCGATGTTGACTATATGTTTGTTGATATGCCTCCCGGAACGGGCGATGTTCCGCTCACGGTGTTCCAGAGCTTACCCGTTGACGGCGTGATTATTGTGACAACCCCGCAGGATCTTGTAACGATGATTGTCAAAAAGGCGTTCAATATGGCTCAGCTTATGGATATTCCCGTAATCGGAATTGTTGAGAATATGAGCTATGCCGTCTGCCCCGACTGCGGCAAAAAGATTGAGCTTTTCGGCAAAAGCAAGGCGGATGAGGTTGCCGCACAACTCGGCGTTCCCGTGCTGGCGCAGCTCCCGATAGAGCCCGTTACGGCATCGCTTGTTGACAAGGGCGCCGTTGAGCTTGCAAACACCGACCTGATTGCTCCCGTAATCAAAGCGATTGAAAATTTTAACATAAAATGATGAGGTAAAAATATGCTCGACATTAAATTTGTTCGCGAAAACCCCGACATTGTCAAAGAAAACATCAAAAAGAAATTTCAGGATTCCAAGCTTCCTCTTGTTGATGAGGCAATAAAACTCGATGCCGACTTCAGAGCGGCAAAAACGCGCGCAGACAACCTGCGTGCAGAGAAAAACAAGGTTTCAAAACAGATAGGCGCCCTTATGGCTCAAGGCAAAAAAGAAGAGGCAGAGCAGGTAAAGCAGCAGGTTGCCGGCTATTCGGCAGAGCTTGCGGAGCTTGAAAAGCTTGAGCCGGAACTTGAAGAAAAGCTTAAAAAGGTAATGATGGTTATTCCCAACATTATTGATGACAGCGTTCCCATCGGCAAGGATGACAGCGAAAACGTTGAAATCGAAAAGTTCGGCGAACCCGTTGTGCCCGATTTTGAAATTCCCTACCATACCGAGATTATGGAAAAATTCTGCGGTATCGACCTTGATTCCGCACGCCGTGTTGCAGGCGAGGGCTTCTACTACCTTATGGGCGACATAGCAAGAGTTCACTCCGCCGTTATTGCCTATGCGCGCGACTTTATGATTAACCGCGGCTTCACCTACTGCGTGCCCCCGTTCATGATCAGGAGCAACGTTGTTACGGGCGTAATGAGCTTTGCTGAAATGGACGCCATGATGTATAAAATCGAGGGTGAAGACCTCTACCTCATAGGCACGAGCGAGCACTCGATGATAGGCAAATACATTGACACGATTATTCCCGAAGACACACTCCCCCACTGCCTTACAAGCTACTCACCCTGCTTCCGCAAAGAGAAGGGCGCGCACGGCATAGAGGAGCGCGGCGTTTACCGCATTCACCAGTTTGAAAAGCAGGAAATGATTGTTGTATGCAAGCCCGAAGAGAGCAAAATCTGGTTTGACAAGCTCTGGCAGAACACAGTTGACCTGTTCCGCAGTCTCGACATTCCCGTTCGCACGCTTGAATGCTGCTCGGGCGACCTTGCGGACCTCAAGGTTAAATCAATAGACGTTGAGGCGTGGAGCCCCAGACAGAAGAAGTATTTTGAAGTCGGCAGCTGCTCAAACCTCAGCGACGCTCAGGCACGCAGACTCAAAATCCGTGTTGACGGCAAAGACGGCAAATACTTTGCCCACACGCTCAACAACACTGTTGTTGCTCCCCCGAGAATGCTTATCGCCTTCCTCGAAAACAACCTTCAGGCAGACGGCACCGTGCTTATTCCCAAAGTGCTTCAGCCGTATATGGGCGGCACCGAGAAGCTTGTTCCCAAAAAATAAAACACACAAAGCCGGCGTGAAAGCGCCGGCATAATTGTGAACTGTTATGAGTTATAAATATGATCTTCACTGCCACACGGGCAAGGTCTCCATGTGCGGCAAGGTTGAACCGAAAAGAATAGTTGAATTATACAAGCAAAACGGCTACAGCGGAATTGTGCTGACCGACCACTACAGCGAGCTGACTTTCTATAACCGCCATCTTTTTCATCCGCAGAAAGAAATGGATTTTTATCTTTCGGCATACCGCGAGTTAAAAGAATACTGTTCGGGTGATGAAGATTTCACCGTTTTATTGGGTGTTGAACTCAGAAGATATGCGCACACGGCAGATTTTCTCATCTACGGGATTGATGAAGATTTTTTGCTTGACTGCGGCAATATGATGGCGTGGAGCGACAAAACGCTTTACAGTAAAGTGCACGAGGCGGGCGGTCTTGTGTTTATGGCGCACCCTTTCCGCTGGTATATACGCGACCGTGATGAAAACACCATTGACGGAATAGAGGTTTTCAACGGCAAAAACTCGCCCGGACGCAACAGGAAGGCGCACGAATGGGCGCAGAAAACGGGAAAGCTCGTTTCAAGCGGAAGCGACTTTCACAGAGAGTGCGACGTTGCAAAGGGCGGAATTGAAACCGAGACAAAAATAAGCTCAAATGCAGACCTGCTGAGCGTTCTTGAATCGGGAAATTTCAATTTGATTGAAAATTATTGACATTGCACGCATTGTCAATGTATAATCATTTTAAATTATTTTGACAGGAGAGAAAACTATGAAAAAGTATTATTGCCCCGTATGCGGTTACGAAAGTGACGAGCCCATCGATGTTTGCCCCATCTGCGGCGCAAAGATGGCGGAAAGAGCCGATGACGCAGCCATGACATGGGCTGCAGAGCACGTTGTAGGCATTGCAAAAGACGTTGACCCCGAGATTCTTCAGGGACTGCGTGACAACTTCAACGGCGAATGCTCAGAGGTAGGTATGTATCTTGCAATGGCAAGAGTTGCTTTCAGAGAGGGTTACCCCGAAATCGGTCTTTACTGGGAAAAAGCCGCTTATGAAGAGGCGGAGCACGCCGCTAAATTTGCAGAGCTTCTCGGCGAAGTTATCACAGACTCGACCAAGAAGAACCTTGAGATGAGAGTTGCCGCAGAGAACGGCGCCACTCAGGGCAAAACCGACCTTGCAAAGAAAGCAAAGGAACTCGGTCTCGATGCTATTCACGACACAGTGCATGAGATGGCAAGGGACGAAGCCAGACACGGAAAAGCTTTTGCCGGTTTGCTCGAGAGATACTTCGGTTAAGCCGAAAGCCCTGTTATATCAAGGGATAACAGAATTTAAGTTAACAAAAACCGTCCGCGTCAAGCGGGCGGTTTATTTCTGTTTTAGTGTGAAAATCACACTTTTTGACGGGTATGCTTGGAGAGCCCGGGGGAGAAATCACACTCTTGTTTTTTTTGTACTCCCTCAACAATTCCATATTATATGGGGCTATTGAGGCGGTTCTTGAATTATGAGTATAAATGTGTTATTATTACAATGCTAAATTAATAATCAGTCAGGAGATGTCAGCGTGAAAAAATCAGTTTCAATTATTCTCGTTTTGCTTGCCGTGTTTTCTTCTTTTATTTCGCCTGCCGTTTTTGCCGCCGAGCCTCACACTTATTCTGTCAAATATATTCCGGAAAAGGGTGAATGGCGGGTTCAGCCGCTCAGTTCATGGGACAGTACAAGAGAAAACGGGAATATGGATTATTTATGGGGTAATCTTCAGGACGGGGATTCACTGGTTATTCTCGGTGACGAAAACTCCCCCGCCTTCGGAGATCTCAAAATTGAAAAAAAGCTTGCCAAATTGACTCTTTTTGCCGTAACAAGTTCAATCATCGTTTATGCCCAGCAAAATATTTCAGAGATATATGTTCTAAAAGGAACAGTCGCGTCACTTAACGGCTCATACGAC
>JAEEYU010000041.1 GCA_016288315.1 Clostridiaceae bacterium
ATATTATGAAGCTTACCGTTGATGCGGCGGCGAAAATCAATCTTTCGCTCGACATCACCGGCACACTTGAAAACGGATACCACAGTCTGTTTATGATTATGCAGTCCGTCAGTCTGTGCGACACGGTGATTCTTGAAACAACCGACAGCGGAACAATTGAACTTACCTGCTCCGAAGAGGGTCTGCCCTGCGACAGGCGCAACATCGCCTGCAAGGCGGCGCTTATGTTCTTCACGGAGGCGGGAGTAAAGAACCGCGGACTTAAAATTCACATTGAAAAACGCATACCGTTCCCCGCAGGTCTTGCGGGAGGAAGCGCAGACGCTGCTGCCGTAATAGCGGGGCTTGACGCCCTTTATGAGACGGGGCTTTGTCAGTCGGCACTGTGCCAAATCGGGCACAAGGTGGGCAGCGATGTTCCCTTCTGCCTGACGGGAGGCACAAAGCTTGTTGAAAACTCAGGTGAAAAAATCACGCCACTGCCCTCTCTTGCCGAATGTTACATTGTGCTTGCAAAGCCGGAGCAGGGCGTTTCGACAGCCGATGCATACGCGCAGTTTGACCGTCTGAAAGATGTCAGGCATCCCGACAATGAGGCGGTTCTTCAGGCGGTTAAGGACTGCGACTATGCTGCAATCTGCAGACACAGCGCAAATGTTTTTGAGCAGGTTATTGACCTGCCCGAATTTGAAAAAATACGGCAGGTGCTCAGCGGATGCGGAGCAGATCTTATCCGTATGAGCGGCAGCGGACCGACGATGTTCGGGCTGTTTAAATCATATCAGGATGCTCAAGAGGCGGAAAAAAAGCTGAAGGAATCGGGCGTATGCAAAACGGTTTGTGTGTGCAGACCCGTTGAAAGCGGAGTTTCGATAAGATAAAAAATTATATATGACAAAACAGCAGGGATTGCTCCCTGCTGCTTTTATTTTGCGTGTTTGATTATTTGTCAAGATTTCTCTTGCAGACTGTGACGGTCTTGAAGACATCCTCAAACTTGTTGAGTGCTTCGTCGATGACTTCGTCGGTGTCGGCAAGTGAGGTGTAAAGTCTGCTGCCCGCGAGGGTAACGATGCCGTGTGCCATATAAGCGGCGCCCATTTCTTCCATGGCAACCTTTCTGCGGAGCATTTCGGGCTTTGTCTTGAGCATCGGGATAGCTGATTTTGCTATATTGAGCGAGCTGAAGTCGTAGCTCATTGCGCCCGAGCATTCAAGGTGAACGATGGAGCCCTGGTTGTAAACTACGAAGGGAAGAGCGTATTTGTCAACAAGACCCTGAAGACCGGCAACGAGTCTGTCGCCTGCTGCGCCCGCTTTTTCGCAGGCATTGGTCTTGACGATTTCCTGAATTGCGCAGTAGCCGGCATAAGCTGAAAGCGGGTTTGCTGCGAGTGTGCCGCCGACATAAGCTCTCTTCATCATTGTGCCTACGCCTGCCGCCATACCGCTGACGAAATCCTTTTTGCCGCCTACGCCGCCCGCTGAGGGGTAGCCGCCGGCAACGATTTTGCCGAAGATGGTGAGGTCGGGAACTACGTTGAAGTAGCCCTGTGCGCCGCCGGGACCTACGCGGAAGCCGGTAACAACTTCATCCATAATGAACAGGCAGCCGTATTTGTCGCAGAGCTTGCGGACACCTGCATTGTATTCGAAATCAACGGGTCTTGTGCCGCTTTCGGGACCTACGGGCTCTACGATAACGCAGGCGGTGCCGCCGCGGAACTTGTTGATTTTGAGCATGCTCTCAAGCATATTGAGGTCGTTGGGACGGACTTCATCCGTTGTGCCGTAGCAGCTTCTGGGAATGCCGTGGCTTTCAAGGAAGAACCTTGAGCCGGGGATTTTAAGACCGTAAACCATCTGATCTGACCAGCCGTGATATGCGCCGCCGACCTTGATGACTCTTTTTGCCTTTGTTGCGTTACGGGCAACACGGATTGCCGCCATAACGGATTCTGTGCCCGAGCCGAGCATACGGAACATTTCAACGTTGGGCATATTCTTGTTGATTTCTTTTGCAAGAAGAAGCTCCGCCTCATGGAAAAGACCGGTAACGGGGCCGCAGGTTTCGATGAGCTCTATTGCCTTTTTGCGAACGGGCTCATAGTTGCTGCCGAGGATTGTGGGACCGCCTGCCTGAAGGAAGTCGGTATATTTGTTGCCGTCTTTATCCCAGAGATAAGCGCCTTCAGCCTTGGTGATGCAGATGGGGAACGGATAGTTGAAAGCAAGGTTGTGCTGAACGCCGCCGGGGATATACTTCTTTGCTTCCGTTGTGATTTCTTTGGACTGTTTGCAGTTCTCATCGAAGTGCTTGAGAACTCTTTCAAGCTCGTCGTCGCTGATGCTGTAGATGGGCATTGATGTGAGCTTGTGAAGTTTGGCATAGATGGTTTTTGCATCCTGCCAGTTGCTGATACCGTAGCCGTTTGCCATTGATTATTCCTCCTGTGTTTTTAAAAAGTCAATAAAATTATTTATTTTATTATCGATTTCAGCCGGATTGTCAAAAGGTTCCTTGTCAATGAACTTCTGAAAAATCAGACCGAAATAAGCTCCGAAGATGAAGGATGAAATATCCTTTGACAAAAACTGCTTTTTGAGCGCCTCATAGCCGCTGCTTTCAATCTCGTTTGTGATGAGCGAGAGAACATCGGCAGCCGAGCTTCTCTCAGGTGAGAGAATGCTGCGCACGAAAAGCTGTGTGACGAGGTAAGGGTATGGGCAGGTATCTTTTGCGAGCTGATGAAAGATTTTGTTTGTTTCCGCTTCACCGTCGCCCTCCCCCGACGCAGAGCCGAGGATGTCGTCAATTTCTTCATTGGCAATCTGCATTAAAAGATCGTCAACCGATGAAAAATGAGTGAAGAACGTGGAGCGCGAAACATCTGCCGCTTCGGCTATCTGCTCAACGGTGACGTTGCCGAGACCGTTTTTTTCAAAGAGCATTTTTGCGCTGTGCATTATGGCGCGGTGAGTATTATCTTTTTTTCTCAGCCGTCTCGACTGCTCCATAAGCGCGAACTCCTTGTTTATATATTAACCAATTATATTATACAACGCGGTTTTGCGTTTGTAAAGAGTTTTTTAGACTTGAGTCTAAAAATATATTATAATTCATTTTAAGTTCATAAATTCGGCTGACGAAAACTTGCTCTTGACAAACGATTTATTATGAGTTATCATTAAGCAAACATTTGTTCGATTATCGGAAGTGATTATATGTATAAAAAGGTTTATGTTGATGTGGTGGTGCTGCAGGACAAATACGGCAAATGCAGACCCCTGCGCATACAATGGGAGGACGGCACGGTTTATTCCGTGGAGCGTCTGATAAACCGCTGCCACACCTGTTCAAGAGCCGTAGGCGGCGGTCAGATGCGCTACACCATTCAGATAAACGGGCGCGAAACCTTTCTTTATGAGGACAACGGGCGCTGGTTTGTCGAGGCAAAGTGCTGAAATGTGTAATTTTTTTGTAATTTAAAAGTGAGAAAAACATACAAAAAACGAAGAAAAAACGTGAAAAAACGAGTTTGAATAATATAAATTAAAAAATTGAAAAATATGTCTTGACACCCGCAAAACCTTGTGTTAATATATGCAGGCACTAAAAAAACTAACTCGGAGGTTATAGTTATGTCAACCTATATGCCCAAAAAGGCTGACCTTGCCGACCGCAAGTGGTATGTAATCGACGCAGCAGGCAAGCCCCTCGGCAAAACCGCTGTTGAAGCTGCCAACCTTCTCCGCGGCAAGAACAAGCCCACATTTGTTCCTCATGAGGATTGCGGCGACCACGTTATAATCATCAACGCAGACAAAGCCGTTCTCACAGGCAAAAAGCTTGATAATAAAAAATATTATCATCACACCGGCTACATCGGCCACCTCAAAGAGGTCACCTACCGCAAGCTTATGGAAACAAAACCCGAATTCGCAGTCACAAAAGCTGTAAAGGGTATGATTCCCGACACGGTAATCGGCCGTCAGGCACTCACAAGACTTCGCGTATATGCAGGCGCTGAGCATCCTCACGCCGCACAGAAGCCCGAAGTCTGGGAATTTTAAGAAAGGGAGGCGCTTTATAAATGTATGATTCAAATCCTTATTTCTACGGAACAGGCCGCAGAAAGAGCTCCGTCGCAAGAGTCCGCCTTTACCCCGGCACAGGCAAAATCACAATAAACGACAGAGACATTGACGATTATTTCGGTCTTGAAACACTTAAACTCATCGTTCGCCAGCCTCTCGTTCTTACACAGACAGGCGAAAAACTTGATGTTGTATGCCGCGTAGGCGGCGGCGGAGTTACCGGCCAGGCCGGCGCTATCCGTCACGGCATCTCAAGAGCACTCCTTCTCTATGACGGCGAGCTTCGCGCCACCCTCAAGAAGGCAGGCTTCCTCACCAGAGACCCCAGAATGAAAGAAAGAAAGAAATACGGTCTCAAAGGCGCCCGTCGCGCACCTCAGTTCTCAAAGAGATAAAATCGCCCGAACGGGTCACACAAAGAATCCTTGCTTGCAAGGGTTCTCTTTTTTTAATTTGCGTGTTTAGTATTCATAAAAACAGTTATTTAATTCTCTGTAAAAATGTGATATAATCAAACAGACAAATCGGGATTTGACGAGGTGACCAACTATGAAAAACGGGAAAAACCCAGATCCAAATGTGATCCATCCGATCGCAGGATATGACAAAGAGATATATGTGAAACCAACC
>JAEEYU010000042.1 GCA_016288315.1 Clostridiaceae bacterium
AAAAGCCGCATAACATCGTCAGATTTGCTTACCATACATTAAGTATGCTCTCACAAATCTTCCTTGTTCTGCGGCTCTTTTTTTGCGTGAAAACTGCTTCGCACCTCAAAGAGATGAAATTTGTGCATATTTGCGGGTTATAACGATGAGGAATGCCTGCAAAGATGTGCGAAGGTCGCTCTTTGAGGCATTACTGTTTTATGAGTGACTGCCCTTGCGGATGCAGTTTCGCCTGATATGATAAAGGAAGTTCATAAAGCTACCTTTTTTCAATTATATTTATCCCGTTTTTTTCTGCATAAATATTGCATTCTCTTAATTGTCCTTCAATTGATTCTTCCCTTTGATTGTCGGAAGAATATCTGGCATATATAACTCCGTTCACTATCTCACCTTATTTCTTTCATTCGGCATCTTTTCTTGTGTAATAAGACGCTCTTGCTTCACCATGTCTGACGAGGACACCCTCTTCAACAAGTTTCCTTAATGAGTTTTCTATTGAAGCTTTGCTTAATGCCGGGCAATATTCCATAATATCGTTCTTTGTAAATTTGCCTATTTTACGATATACCGCCTTCCTGACCGTATCATAAGCAGAGAGCTTCTCTGAAACCAACTCAATTCTGTCTTCAAAATCCCTGTATGCAGCCAGAATTATACCAAGCATATATTTTATAAACGGCACCGGGTCTTCTTTGTTTTCATACCAGCCCTTCTGACACTCTTGGAGAGCATCATAATAAAGATTTTTGTTTTTTGCAATTTTGCTCTCAAGTGAAATATATCTTCCGACAACATACCCTGTTCTGTAAAGCAAAAGGGTAGTGAGCAGTCTGCTCATTCTGCCGTTACCGTCATTGAACGGATGTATGCAGAGAAAATCATGAACAAAAACAGGTATAAGAATCAGAGGGTCAACGGTGTTGTTATCAATTGCGGTATTGAAGCTGTTGCACAGCTCTTCAATCGCCGAAGGTGTTTCGTATGGAGCAAGCGGTGTAAACAGCACAACGCTGTTGCCCGAAGAGTCGGTTGCGCTTATATAATTCTGGCAGTTTTTAAATGAGCCGCCGAAAGTTTCGCCGGTATACTTATACAGGTCCCTGTGAAGCTGAAGTATATAATTACTTCTAAGAGGAATAAACTCAAAACTCTCATGAATCAGATTAAGAACATCGCGATATCCGAGAATCTCTTTCTCGTTACGGTTCCGCGGTGCTGTCTTTTCAGCACACAGTTGCTTGAGCCTTGTATTTGTGGTCCGGATTCCTTCGATTTCATTTGATGCTTCGGTACTTTGGATTTTTGCTATTTCTATTAACCGTTCAAGGTCTTCGGGTCTTTGGCTTAAAAAAAGTTCCTGTCTGCCTTTGTGTTCATGTATTTGAGAGACAAGGCTGAGTATTTCTCTGTCATAATTCATTTCGCCGAGTTTTGAATAATCAAATGTTCTCAAACTATCGCCTACTTTCGATAAGTATCGCCTAAATTGTAATAAATAATATGCTATTTGTCAATGGTTTAGGTGATTTTTTTTAATATTATCACCCCATTTTTCAGCGGGCCATAATCTTCATAAATGTAAAACAGAGCGGATGTGAGTCTATCGACATAAGACTGTCCCCGATTTTTTGTTTATAAAACCTCGTCAATATAAAAGAAAAACCCGAACACTTTGCCTATTCGCAATATCGTGTTCGGATTATTCCTTATTGGCTGGGGAATAGGGATTCGAACCCCAACAGGCAGAGTCAGAGTCTGCAGTGCTACCATTACACAATTCCCCAATATTCGCTGTTGCAAATAACTATTATACACAGGAATTGAAAAAAGTCAACAATTATTTTTACTGAATTTAAAATAATGTAATTTTAAGAAAATTTTTATTCTATTTTAATGATTCTTGTGTTATTATATCTTGCGTCGGGTTTTTCCGGCGCAAAGATTCATGCACAGAGAGGTAGCCATGTTCAATATAATCAGAAGAATTTTCGCACTTATTCTTTCGGCAATTATGATTCCCTCGGGATTCTCATATTCGGGCAAATCCGTTTTCGGCTCTGCTGTTTTCGATGTCACTCTCGATGAGCAGACCCACGAGCTTTGCGAGCTTGTCAAAGACAGCTCCTATCTCGACCTCGAAAAAATCGTTACCGAAATGCCCAACCCCGCAATTCCGGCAAAAATAATCGGCTCCGTCTTCCTTCTCAACACAGACGGCTTCCGCAACCTTATGTTCTCCCTGCGCGACCGCTGCTACGCTCAGGGGCAGACCACTCTCGGCAAGGCGTTTTACCTTATCGGCGCCTATTTCAGAGTGTTTGAAAGCTGCCGCGTCCGCCTCGAAAAGCAGGATGGCGGCTATTATGAGTTCCTGCTCGATGTCACCTACGGCGACGGTCATACCGACACCATCCACTCCGGCGCCTATTACAACGAGCAGACCGGTCTTTTCTACGGCAAGGATGACAAGGGCATGTTCGAAATCGGCTTCAATTTCGACATAAACGAGATGGTTGTCTATGCAACGGTCAACTCCTGGATGCGCGGCTTCGGTTTCTGCCTCGGCTACGACATTCTCGCATATATAACTCCGCTGTATTTCTATCACACAAGGCGCTTCAAGTTCAACTACGGCGGCAAAGAGTGGATGATTCAGGCGTGGAAGGGCATGTATGTCATGGCAAACGGCGCCGAGGTCGGCGTCTATAACCGCAAGCCCCACTCCGCCGTCACCTACTATGACAGCGCCTCCGATGAGGATATGCTTAAAATGAGCTTCGACCTCTGCCACGGCGACGACCTCCTCTTCAGCCGTCCGGAGAGTCTGCACTGGTGGATTAACGGCTTCAAGCTCTCAAAAACTCTTTATTCCGCCGGTGAACTCACCCTTAAATTCACCGTCGAAATGAAGGATAAAGAGATGCTCTCCGCATTCTGCAAAGCCGTTGACAGCAACATCTGGGGCGATGTCTCCTACACGGTTGACGGCCTTAAGGTCTCGCTCGTCTGGTAAGAGTATGAGAGTAATCAGACCCGGCGAAAAGCTGGATAAAAAAGAGCTCCGCCGCTTTGCGAAAATCGCAGGCGACGCTTATGTCAACGACCCCGTTCACTCCTACGCCACAAAAAATCCCGAACGGCGCAGACGCTTCGTTTATCATTTTATGATGGAGCGCCTCAACACCTCAAACGGCGAGGATTACATCTACATCGACGATGAAAACGACGCCATGTGCGTCTGGCGCAAAGCGCACAATGAATACGGCGTTCTCGATTTTCTGCGCTGCCCGGACTGGCTTTATCTCTACTGGTTCTGGCCCAACACCCTGCGCACGCTCGCCGCTTACTCCCCGCTCGATGTCGCAAAATTCAGCGAAAACACCTGGATTATCTCCCCCGTTTTTGTCTCTCCCGAAAAGCAGGGCAGAGGCGCGGCAACCCGCCTTATCAAGCAGGGCATTGAAGATTTAAGCCGCCTCGGTTATGATTTCGGGCTCGAGGCGCAGGATGAAAAGAATGTTGAATTTTACAAAAAGCTCGGCTTTGAAGTAACCTCAACAGACACCTTTAAAAACGGGCTTGTCACACATTACTATATGGTTTATAAAAAATAGAAACAGCGGGCTGTTCCGACAGCCCGCCTTTTTTATACTTATTCAAAACCACCTGTCATCCTGAACAAAGTGAAGGATCTCACGCCCCCCTGCAACCTCTCAAAAAAAACAAGACGGCAGTCAATGCCGTCTTGTTGCATATTTATAATAGCACAAACGCCCGCAAAAAACAAGTCTGTTTTTACCCTTCGCACAGTGCTATAATGCAACCTGCAGCCCCTCCGGTTATTCATCCTTTATGCAAAACCGCATTTTTGTCTTAAAAAACTGCAATTTTGCTTGTTGTATTATTGTTTTTTCTATATTATAATTAATATAAATATTCAAAAAACCGGAGTGATTGCCTTATGATGAAAATAATTGCATTTTTCACAGCGCTCATAGCTCTGTTCTACACGCCGACCCCCGTTACAAAGGTCAACCCTGAAAATCTCCCCGAGGCAAAAAGCGAATGCGGCATTACCGTAATGACCTACAACCTCAAGGTTTCGGGCGTCGGGGAGTATGCTCCCGAAAAAAGAGTCCCCCTGCTCGCCGAAAACATCAGGGTTTATATGCCCGACTCCTTCGGCTGCCAGGAGGCAAGCGTCTCCCTTCTTGAAATGCTCAGCGATGAGATGAAGTCAGACTACGCCTATGTCGGCGCCGGCAGAGACAAAGACAACAAGGGCGAGGCAAGCCCCGTGTTTTATCTCAAAGCAAAATACGACCTCGTTGACAGCGGCACGTTCTGGCTCTCAAAAACCCCCGACAAGGTTTCAAAGGGCTGGGATGCAAACTACAACAGGGTCTGCACCTACGCCGTTCTGAAAAATAAACAGACGGGCTTCACCTACGCCCATTTCAACGCCCACTTCGACCACATCGGCATAATCGCAAGGCAGGAGTCAATCTCGCTCGTCACAAAGATGATTGCGGGAATCTGCCCGGATATTCCCGTTGTTTTCACCGGCGATTTAAACGATGAAGAGGGCTCCGTTATGTATAATATGGCTCTCGATTCGGGTCTGCGCGACTCAAAATTCCTTGCGGAAAAAACAATGGATTCACTTACATATCACGGTTATTCCGCATTCACTGAAGCCACCCGCACAAAGCCCATTGATTTCATTTTTGTCAACGATTTCATTACATCCGTCGCCTCCTACAAGGTGGACCTGACAAAATATAACAACATCTACCCCTCCGACCACCACCCCGTAATTGTTGAACTGACAGCGTTCAACGGGTAAACAATTCCGCAGATTTTTGCCGGTATTTTATATGCATCAACAATAATTAAACACCGTCGAATTATAAAGTGTTTCAAAGAAAAGAGGTGAGAGCCGTGCCCGCAAAAAAACCGCCGAAAAAAGACCTCGGTCAGAAAAAGAAAAAAGAACTCCGCTTCCCGCCCGCCCTGTGCGGTGCGCTTGAAAAAGCGGGGCTTAAAACCGACGGCCTGCTGTGCTGCTGCACCGGCGATATGGATAACGGCGCCTGCTACCGCGACGCATGGCTCGCCTTTGACAAAAAAGGATTTTACACCGCCTTCGGCAAAGCCGAGGTTGTAAAATCAAAAAGCAGAAAAAAATCGCTTGAAGCAAAATACACCGTCGATGAAATAATCTCCGTCCCCGTTGATGAAATTGACTCGTTCGAGCTCGAGCAGTATGTCTCGACGGGCAGACTTATTATGAACTCGGGCGGAGAGCAGACGAGCGTCACCCGCTTTTCAATAGGTCTTGCCGGCGATTTCGACGGCTTCATAAAGGCGTTTTCCGAATTCAAAGAAACGGGCGATTACAAATATCACGGCGGCGACGATGAAAACGTCAGCAGGTGCAAAAAATGCGGCGAGCCCTGCCCTCCCGGCCAGGATTACTGCCGCAAACACAACAAATCCTCCGCCACCGCCATCCGCCTTTTCAGATTTTTCGGCGGTCACCGGGCGCAGATAGCCGTCATCCTCGCCCTTATGATTCTCGAGGCGGCAATCTCCGTCATTGTTCCCCAGTTAAGCACCCGCACGCTCTACGACAAGGTCTTCGCCAACCCGGACGGGCTCACACAGGCGCAGCTTGTCAGTATGCTCGGCTCCCTCGTTCTCGGCATAGTCGGCATAAGAATAGTGCGCGTTCTCTTCCAGGCGGCAGACAACTGGGTGACCGGCTCAATAATGCCCCGCATTATGTTCAACCTCAAAACAAAAATATTCAACGCCATGCAGCGCCTTTCGCTGAGCTTCTACTCTTCAAAACAGACGGGCTCGCTTATGGACAGAATCCTGCGCGACGCCAACAACATTTACAATTTCTTCGTTGATGGCGTCCCCCGCATAGTGGTCAGCATAGCGACAATGGCAGGCGTGCTTGTAATAATGTTCCGTATGAGCTGGCGGCTCACTCTTATTGCCCTTTTTGCCCTTCCCATGCTTTTCATCACCCTCGTGCTGGGCGACCGCCTATTCCGCAATATGCACCACAGAGCGTGGCGCTATTACGCAAAAATCTCATCCCTTACAAGCGACAACATCAACGGTCAGCGCGTCATCAAGGCGTTTGCCCGCGAAGATGACGAATTTGACAATTTCAGTAAGGCAAGCGAAGATCTTCGCATAGCGGAGCTCCGCCTCTCGCTTGCGGAGGCAACCCTTTTCCCGCTGCTTGAAATACTCATCTTCCTGCTCTCCACGGTAGTTCTCGGCATAGGCGGCGTAATGGTCGCCAGGGGCAAAATCACAATCGGCACGCTTCTGAGCTACATAGTCTATCTTGAAATGCTCAAAGAGCCCTTCGGCTTTATGGCGTGGGTTTCAAACTGGTGGTCAAGGTGCGCCGACTCCGCACAGAGAGTTTTCGAGGTCTGCGACGCAACCCCCGATGTAACAGAGAAAGAAAACGCCGTCTCCCTTGCTGATATGCGCGGCGACGTCGAACTGCGCGAGCTCGACTTCGAGTATGAGCCCGCACGCCCCGTCATACGCAAAATGAACCTTAAAATCGAAGCGGGCTGTATGCTCGGCATTGTCGGCAAAACAGGAGCAGGCAAAACCACAATAGCAAACCTCATCTCCCGCCTCTATGATGCAAAAGAGGGCAGTGTTCTCATCGACGGCGTTGATGTGCGCGACATAAAGCTTGACGACATCCGCAAAAACGTCGGCATGGTCTCGCAGGATATCTACCTTTTCATCGGCTCGGTTGCCGACAATATCCGCTATGCAAAGCCCGACGCCACAATGGAGGAGGTCATCGCAGCCGCAAAGGCGGCGAGCACCCACGATTTTATTATGAAGCTCCCCGACGCTTATGAAACAAGAGTCGGCTCGGGCGGTCAGCGCCTTTCGGGCGGCGAACGCCAGAGAATATCCATAGCCCGCACGATTATCCAGAACCCCAGAATCCTCATCCTCGACGAGGCGACGGCCGCCATGGATACCGAAACGGAGCGCAGAATCCAGGCATCGCTTACGGACCTCAAAAAAGGCAGAACAACAATAGCCATAGCGCACCGCCTTTCAACCCTGCGCGACTCCGACTACCTTGCCGTAATCGACCAGGGCAAGGTCATTGAATACGGCACCTACCGCGAGCTCCTGCAGCAGAAGGGCGAGTTCTATAAACAGTATAAAATTCAGTCCGAGGCGCTTAAAACAATCGGCATAATTTCTTATGACAGCGGCGAAGCGCCCGAAGATGACGACGATAAAAAGGAGGAATAATATGAAAAGCGAATTTGATTCACAGACAATTTCTCCCGAAACCCTCTCCTCCGAGTATGTCCACCCCTCCTCCTGCTCTTTCAGAACGGCGGAGAACGGCTTTCTCACCGCGCAGATTAACGGCACTCTTTACAAAAGAGTCATCCTCACCCGCTCTCTTCCGCTCAACTTCCCCGATGATTATATCTGCATAACCGACATCGAAAAAAACGAGCTCGGCATTATCAGGCATATTTCGGAATTTCCGGAGGAAGACCGCAAAGCCATAAACAACGAGCTTTCGCAAAGATACTACTGCCCCGTCGTTGACGAGATTCTCTCCGTCAAGGATAAAATGGGCAACTTCTACTTCGACGTGTCAATCGGCGGCTTCAAAAAATCCTTCACCGTAAAGGATATTTCAAGAAGCATCCGTCAGATGGGCAACACCGTCTATCTCACCGACATCGACGGCAACCGCTTCAAAATCGAAGATTATCAGAAGATTCCGCCTAAAAGCAGGCGCAAGATTGAACCCTACCTTTATTAATCAGAAAGATACCGACCTCAGTCAAAAGGAAGTGAAAGCCTTGCAGGTTAAAGCAAAGTTTGACCTCACCCCCGACGGCGCCCTGTGTAACGGCGTTCTGTTCTTCGACGGGCAGACTCTCACGGCGCACATCGGCGAAAAGTTAATATTCACTTCTCCCCTGACATCGGGTGAACTCGGCATACGCACCTGTTCGGGTTGCGGCACGCTCGAAATCATCCCGGAGAATCCGTCTGACGATATGTCGGACTGCCTTACCGTGTGCAGGTTCTCCATGACTCAGGTAAGCGAAGCCGGCGAGTTCGCAAAGGTGGTCAACCACTACCTCCGCACCGGCGAAGAGACGGAGATTTCCACCGCAGATTTCCGCATCTGCCCCAAATGCGGCAGGCACTACGCAAAGGGTGTCGATGTCTGCCTTTTCTGCGTTGAAAAAAGCTACCTCGCAAAGCGTCTTTTCGGCATAGCAAAGCCCTTCGCAAAATCCTTCTTCTTCGCAAGTCTCCTCGTTCTCTGCTCAACGGGCTTCGGCGTTATGCTCCCCGTAATCAATTCACGAATAGTTGACAACGGTCTGAGCGCCGCCGCAATCTCGCGCGGCACAGCCGTTCACGATATAATCTTCTATACCCTCCTGCTCGGCGCGGCTCAGATTTTCGGGCAGATTTTCAAAATACTCAGCCAGCGCCGCGCAAACAGAATCAGCACCTCGCTTGCCAACACCCTTCGCACGGATGTTTATGACAAGGTCCAGCGCCTCTCCGTGTCGTCAATGTCGGGCAAAACCGCAGGCGACCTTATGAAACGTATTTCACGCGACACCGAAACGGTCAAACGGTTCATAACCGAGCAGGGTATGTATGCCCTCGAAAAGCTCGTTATGTTCATCGTCGTGTTTGTTATTCTCGTCAACATCAGCCCGCTTCTGACCTTCCTCGTCGTTCTCCCCATCCCCGTAGTCTCCTACGCCATGCGTAAATTCTGGGTTTTCATCCATATAAGATACGAGAAACAGTGGCGCAGGGAGTCAAGGGCAAACTCCATCCTGCACGACATCGTGCGGGGCATAAGGGTTGTCAAAAGCTTCGGCAGCGAAGAGCGTGAGATTGAAAAATTCGCCTCCGTCAGCCGCCAGCTTGCCGACATTTCGGTGAGCAACGAGCACCTCTGGGCAATGACCTTCCCCTTTATGTTCTTCTTCACCGGTATAGGCGAGTTCTTCGTGCTCTACATCGGCGGCAGAGCTGTTCTCAACGGCACAATGACGGCAGGTCAGCTCCTCGAGTTCAGCCTGTTCCTCGGCTACCTCTACCAGCCGCTTATGTGGCTTTCGGGCATACCGCGAAAGCTCGGCGAGCTCACAACAAGTCTTATCAAAATTTTTGAAATCACCGATGAAGTCTCCGATGTTGCGGACTGT
Source organism: Clostridiaceae bacterium (assembly GCA_016288315.1). Classification (GTDB taxonomy): domain Bacteria; phylum Bacillota; class Clostridia; order Oscillospirales; family Acutalibacteraceae; genus CAG-177. Next base: position 9,270 of record JAEEYU010000042.1, read on the forward strand.
GAAAATCCCGTTCCCGCACAGCTCGGCGGCGACATCGTCTTCAAAGACGTTCAGTTCGGCTACAAGGCGTATGAGCCCGTCCTGCGCGACATCAACCTTACAGTCCGTCAGGGCGAAATGATAGGTCTCGTCGGCCATTCGGGCGCGGGCAAATCAACGCTTATCAACCTGATTATGCGCCTTTACGACACCGACACCGGCTCAATCACCGTAAACGGGATTAACATAAGAGATATGGCGCAGAGCGAATACCGCGAAAAAATCGGCGTCGTCTTCCAGGAAACCTTCCTCTTCTCCGGCACCGTCTATGACAATATCGCCTACGCCCGCAAAACAGCCGAGCCGGGCGAGGTAATCGCGGCGGCAAAGGCGGCAAACGCCCACGACTTCATTATGAAGCTTCCCGACGGCTACAACACCCAGGTAGGCGAAAACGGGCTTAACCTGTCAGGCGGCGAAAGGCAGAGAATTTCAATAGCCAGAGCCGTTCTGCGCAACCCCGAAATACTCATACTCGACGAAGCCACCAGCGCCCTCGACCCCGAAACGGAGAGCTCGATTCAGGACGCCCTCGCAAAACTCGTCAAAGGCAGAACAACCTTCGCCATAGCCCACCGCCTTGCAACCCTTCGCAACGCCGACCGCCTTGTTGTCATTGAAAAAGGCAGAATAGCCGAAACCGGCTCGCACCGCGAACTGCTTATGCAAAACGGAATATACGCAAAGCTCGTCATGGCTCAGCGCCAGACTGCAAAACTCACAAAATGAGGGGTGAAAAAATGAAAGCTTTAAAAAAATCACTGTCCGTCCTTCTCGCCGCGCTTATGCTCTGCGGCTGCTTCGTCACCGCCTTCGCATCGGGTGACTTCACATACACCGAAGCAGACGGCTCAATAACGGTAACGGGCTACACAGGCGCTTCAAAAGCCCTTGTAATTCCCGCTGAAATCGACGGCAAACCCGTAACCGCCGTTGCCGACAGCGCCTTTGCCGGGCTCGCAATCGAGTCTGTAATTATCTCAAAAAACGTTGTCACCGTCGGCGCCTGGGCGTTTAAAAACTGCTCCTCCCTTTCGTCTGTCTCCTTTGAAGAGGGCAGCGCTCTCGAAACGGTCGGCACAAGCGCCTTCCAGCTTTGCACCGCCCTTAAATCAATAGAATTCCCCGTTGGCACAAAAACAATCGGCAGAACCGTCTTCTCGGGCACAAAGCTTGAAAAGATTACGATTCCCGCCAGCGTCACCGCCTTTTATGACACCAGCATAGTTACCGAGATAGGTTCGCAGACAAACCCGAACAGCGAGTTTATAACCATATATTACGGCGGCACCTCCGCACAGTGGAGCGCCCTCGTCGCAAACAGCGCAGGGTCCGCCGACCTCAGCGTTTTCAGAAACCTCCTGTGGAGCGTTGACTCAAACCCCTATGTCAACATTTATCTGCGCCCCGGCATCAACATCACCGCCCCCGCCGACCCTTCAAAGGATTATTACACCTTCAGGGGCTGGGTTAAGCCGGGCACTTCAACGCCCGTCACCGATTTCGGCAAAATGCCCGACACCGATGTCCGCTTCAACGCAAAGTTCATCCCCGTCAACTACACCGCCCGCTTCGTCGCCGACGGCAAAACAATAAAAACCGTCGCCTTCACGGTCGAAACCACTAAGCTCAACGAGCCCGCCGTCCCCGGAAAAGAGGGCCACACAGGCGTCTGGGAGCCGTATGAGCTCGGTCACGAGGATTTGACAATAAATGCGGTTTACACCGTCAACAAATATAACCTCACCTTCATTTACGAGGGCAAAACCAAAACATCCGAGGTCGATTACGGCACACCTGTAACCGCCCCCGAGGTCGAGGAACGTCCCGGCTACGATTTCGTTTGGAGCCCCGCCGTTCCCGCGACAATGCCCGCAAACGACCTTACCTGCACGGGCAAATACGTTCAGCAGATTTATGTCGCACGGCTCTTCGCCGACGGCAGGCAGGTGGGCTCCGTCACCTACGTTTACGGTCAGAAGTCCGTCAACCTCCCCTCCGTTCCCGCAAAAGAGGGTTACACCGGAGCATGGGGCTCCTACACCCTCACGCCCGGCGGCACAAGCATTTACGCCGAATACACCGTCAACACCTACACCGCAACCTTTACCGTTGACGGCAGGCAGACGGTTTATAACATAGATTTCGGCTCCCCCGTCAAAGCCCCCGCCGTCGCAATACCGAACGGATACAAGCTTGTCTGGAGCCCTGCAGTTCCTTCGACAATGCCCGCAAAGAATATGACCTTCACCGCCTCGTTCATCTGCATAAGCAAGGTGACTATTCTTAAAAACATCGGCAAAAAGAGCGTTGATTACGGCTGCGACCTTCAGCTTTACGCAAACGCCTCCGACCTGCCCGACGGCGCAAAGCTCGTCTGGAGCATAACGGGCGGCAGAGATTCCGAGGGCAGCGAATTCAACACCGGCGCCCTCAAAGAGAACAAAACCGTCACATTAAAGCTCGTCGGCAAAGACAATAAAATCATAAAAGACGCCGACGGCAAAGAAATAAAAGACATCGAAGAAATAACCGTAAACGGCGGATTTTTCAAAATAATCGTCTGGTTCTTCAAAAACCTCTTCAAATCCAACCTGACGGTTTACCAGAAATAAAGCGCAAACAAAAACAGCAGTCATCCGACTGCTGTTTTTTAATGCCCTGTAATTACAGACTTTAAATAATGATTATAACTCCGCTTTTCAGTTTACGGTTTTATTTTCACAGTCGGCAGGAGGCCGAAAAGGGCTTTGAAGAAGGCAATAAGTTTGTCGAAAAAGCCCTGCTTTACCTCAACTTTATTTCCGCGGAAATGACTTTGCCGTTCGTATTTTTCTGAACAACACCGTTTTTGTCTATGACTTTTTTTGATAATATTGAATTGTTCTGTGTTATCGAAAAACACCCGATCAAACCGGTTTATGCCCCGCAGGTCAGACCTGCGGGGATTGCTATTACCTTTTCACATCCCTATAACCGATGTCAGCAGGGTTACAAACCAGGCAAGCGAGCCGAGAATGTCGTCCGCCGGGTCTTTGAAGAACGGTCTTGTCTCTCCCTTGACATCGCTGAAAACTCCGGACGGAACAATCGATGTAAACTCTGCGGGGCGCTCCATGCCCAGAGCGTAAAGCGCTATTGCCGCTACGTCGCGGTTTCTCGCCTCCGTGCCGATTTTTCCGCCCTTTTCAACGGTTTTGCCCTTTACCGCAAGCGTCACCTGCGACTCGCGCATCGTTATTCCTCCGTGACCGCCCGCTGCCGTGTGACCGTGGTCCGCAACAACAATAAACAGAGAGTCGTCCATAAGTCCGTTTTCTTCAACCGCATCATAGATTCTGCCGAGGTATCCGTCGGTAATGTTAATCTGTCTGAAGTATTCCTCGGAGTTACTGCCCTTGCCGTGTCCCGCTCCGTCAACGTCGTCAAGCTGAACAAAGAACAGCTCCGGCTTGTTGCCCGCGTCAAAATATTCGCAGATTGCGTCAGTCAGTTTTTCATCGTTCTGAATGTCAACCCTGTTGACGTCAATATCCGTCTCAATAATTCCGCGGTTTATGTTGTCCCAGTGAACAAAAGATGCAAGCTCGGCTTCCCTGTCCGCCTTGCGCAAAAATGTGAATAACGTCGGGTGTTCCGACTCACTCGTGCGCGTCTTCTCGTCGGAAACCCCGTTTTCAAGCCCCGTCTCAAAGTATGAAACGCCCGTAAGTATCGAGCCCCAGTTGGGTGCGCTGTCCGTCTTTGTCTCGGTGCGCGTCGTGTATGTCAGTGCGCCGTCTTTGAAAATTCTGTCAAACTCGGGCGTGTCCGCCTTCTCAATGAATCTGCCCGCTCCGTCAATTCCGATAATAATAACATGCTTGTATGCTCCGAAAGACTGTCCGTCCGCTGCAAAAGCGCAGGGAACAAAAGCGGCAAACAGAGTTGCGCACAAAATAACCGCAATTATTTTTTTCATTTTCAGTTCTCCTTTTTGTTTTTCAGTTCTTCAAATTTCGCCTGCATCGTGGGGTTGCCCCTCGTCAGCTTTTTGATTGTTAAATCCTGCGCCTTGTTGTTCGCGGAATTAAGGTGCTTTTCGCTCGTCGTCAGTGCGTTTCTCACCTTCGTCAGGTGGTCTATGGTCTTGTCAATTTCGTCGATTGCCTCGGCGAATTTCTTTGAAGCGTTTTCAAAGTTCTTCGCAAAGCCCTCCTTGAACGCCTCCATATTCTCCTCAAAGTGCGTGATGTCTATGTTCTGCTCGCGCACAAGGGCAAGCTCCTGCCTGAACGCCAGCGAATTTAGTGCGGCGTTGCGCAGAATAGTGATTAACGGAATAAAAAACTGCGGGCGTATGACATACATCTTCGGGTATCTGTATGAAACATCGACAATACCGTTGTTGTAAAGCTCGTTGTCCGCCTCCAGCATCGTAACCAGCACGGCGTATTCGCAGTTTTTCTCCCTGCGGTCCTTGTCGAGCTCCTTGAAAAAGTCCTCGTTTTTGTGCTTCGTCGCCGTCGTGTCGCCCTCGTTTTTCATCTCGAACATAATCGAGATAAACTCAGTGCCGCCCTCGCCCTCTCTGTAAATGAAGTCTCCCTTGCTGCCCGTTCTCGCATCGTTATCCTTTTCAAAATATGCGTTCGGGAAGGCGGTCGCCCGTATTTTGTTAAACTCGTTCATACAGTGCTGTTCAAGACTTTCGCCTATCATCTTCGTTGACTGCCTCGCCTTGAAGTCTTTGTAGAACGCTATCTCTTCATCCTTGCGCTCAAGCTCCGCCCTGTGCAGCTCCTCCGCCGATTTTCTCTTAAGCTCGGCGTTCGACCTGTCAATCTCAAGCTGACTTTTCAGCTTCGCTATCTCGGCGTCCTTTTCCGCCACGGCGGAGCGCACATCCATTTCCTTCGCCTTTTCGCTCATTTCAAGGCGGTTGCGGAGTTTAAGTATTTCCTCATCCTTTTCGGCAACAGCGTTTCGCGCGTCCATGTCGCTGTTCTTCTTGTTGATTTCAATCTGTGATTTAAGCTTTTCAATCTCACGCTCTTTTTCGGAGATTTCGTCTTTAAAATCCGTCTCCGACTGCGCCACGGCAAGCTTTACGGCAGATTCCTTCTCTTTTCTGAAATTCTCCTCCTGGCGCTCAAGCTCCCTGCTGAACTCAGCATTCCTCACCTGACTTAAAATGTCCGCATAGTCGGTGTCGTTGAGCTCAAAACTGCTCCCGCACTTCGGGCAGGTTATTTTATTCATTTCAATCTCCCCTTTTATCTGATATGTTTATCTTACCACATTACGCCGAATATTCAAGTGATTAAAGCAAAAGAGCACCCTGCACGGATGCTCCTTAATATTATCTGTTCTTATTTTATTGCTTTTTTGTTGAGTTGAAGCTTATCCGCCTTTTTGCTGTTCGGGCAGCCGTAATAGCAGATATACTCGCCCGGGTCTGACGGGTCTGTCGGTTTTTCAATTCCTCCCGTTATGTCTCTGCGGCGGAAAAGACCGATGAACCACTCCCATATTCCCGCAAAAAATGACCACATAATGCAAACCTCCTTACCGTCTTTTCATCTTTTTTATCTTAATGTCTTTTTGCCAGTCTGAAGCTTTGCCGCCCTTTTGCTGTTCGGGCAGCCGTAATAATCCATATATTCTCCGGGGTCTCCTCCTCCGCCTTCGTCACGGTGAAAAAGATTTTTGAACCAGAGCGCTATTCTTCTGAAAAACGCGCGCATAATCATTATCCCCCTTTTGCCTTTACTTATAAAGCGAACGCTTCATCTGCAGTATTTCCGCCTTTTTGCTGTTCGGGCAGCCGTAATACATCGGGAGCACCCTGAACCACTCAAGCAGCCATCTGCCGAACCCGGTGCCGGCAAACCAACTCCAGAACCAATCCATAATTTACACCTCCGGTATAATCAGTCTCGCCTGCTTTAAATCTTCGCCGTAATATGCGCCTATTGTTGAGTCCGCGGGGTTCACAAGCACACCCGTGTATGAGCCGAATTTTCTGAGCATCCGCGCGTGAATGCGGTCGTCCCCCGTGCTGTATTGCAGCTCGCTCTGCATCGGATGGCTGTGAATAAAACCTAAGAACTTCATCGGCTTTCTGCTGTTGCACTCGCTGCCGCACAGACCTCTGTCGGAACTATTATAATAGTTCCTGTTTATTATTTCAAGCTCATCCTCAACCGTCTTCAGTATTTTACCGCTGAAAATCGCATTGTCTTCCGCCCTGAACGCCCCGTCGCAGGGTATTACATAGCGCACAACGCCCGTGTTCCCGTATTCAAAGCCGATAAGCGCCATCTGCTGCTCGAACATCGAGAGCGGATTTTTCTCACCGATGTGAAAATACTGCTTTATCGAACGGTAGGCGCCCGGCTCGATTATCATTTCATAAGCGTCTCTGTCATCACCCGAAATCTCATAGTATTTCAGACCGGGCTCCCTTGCAAAAAGTTCTTCCTTATATTTCTGCACATCGGGATTTTTCAGAAAATCACGGTAGCAGAACAGCGGCTCGCCCGAGTCAAAATCCATCGTGTGAACGGAGTCGCCCTTGCATTTTTCTTTATATTCGCATTCTCCGCATTTTCCGGGCAGAGGTCTGTTCCTGAAAAACTCAAACCCGTTTTTCCAGACCTCGCTCAAGCTGTCTTTTAAAATGTTGCCCTGAATAAACTCCTGCCTGTGCGGAACATTCGGGCAAACAAAAATGTCGCCGTTTACCAGAATCGAAGCCCCGTATATGCCCGTAAAGCACATAAACCGCCTTTTGTCAAGCAGACCGCCGAGAAAATGCGGGCAGCCCCACATTATTTTAGTGTTTTTCTTTTTCGCATTTATTCTGTTTGCAAGCCCCGTAAGGTAAAGTATCTCTTCTCTGCCGAGCAGAAGGTCTTTGTTGTCAAGCGCCCTGCCTATCGGGTCCATAAAGCTCACCCTTATCGAGTCAAGACCTATGGGGTTGAGAATTTTATAAAGCTCCTCAAACTCATAAACATTTCTTTTGTTCGCCGTGAACGTCACCTGCAGATGGTCGAAGAATGCCGCCGCCTTCAGCTTTTTAAGCGCCTCAATAATTTTGTCATAGCTGCCCGGCAGATGCCTCAATGAATCATGCGTCTCCCGCAGACCGTCCAGACTGAGCGTAATCGTCTTCATCCCGCTCGCCTTCATCTTTTCAATAACCCCGTCGGTTATCAGCGAGCCGTTTGACACCATCCCCCAGTCAAAGCCCATGGCGTTGACCTCAGTCATAATTTCAAACAGGTCCTTACGCAGAAGCGGTTCGCCGCCCGAGATGTTAATCATCGTGTAGGTGCCGATGTTCTCTTTAAGGTCGCGCAGGGCGGCAAGAATCTGCTCACCCGTGAGCAGCTCCTCGCTGTTTATGTCGCAGCGGCTGCCGCACTGGTCGCAGGCGGCGTTGCATTTTTTTGTTATTTCAATCAGCAGTGTGTAAAGCGGAAACCGCTCTCTTGCTTCCTTCATTTTCAACACCCGTCTCAGTTATTTAAAATAAATTTATTACTTTTTTATTATACCGTTTTTAACATCCTGTGTCAAAACTGTAAATAATAAGAACCGGTATTTCATTTAAGTTCAACGAAACACCCTGCTTTGCGAAGCTTTTCGGGTGCTTTCTTCTCACCTATGAATAGAATTTTCTTCCCTGATGATTTGGCGATTTTTTTAAGGCGGGCGAAACCTCCGTCAGATGTCACAATACAGATTTCATCAACATCCGATGCTTTCATATATCTCTTTGCATCTTCTTGTATTTTTTTGTCAACCTTATTTTTGCAAGGTCCGCCATAAAGGCAGATATCTTTCATTTTGCTTTTTCTGCATTCTTCGGACCATTGACGTGTTGCCATATCTTTCTGACGGTGATAAACCTTACTTTCATATACTTCACCTCTTTCCTTGCAGATTCTGCTGATTTCTCCGTTCCTTTTGGCACCGATGTTCTCACCGTCAATCAGCATTACAATTCGTTTTTTTGTTTTCATAATCATTTCTCCTTTTGTAATAAAAAAAGGACACTGAATCTGACAGGTGAACCTGCCGGATTCAATGTCCCTACAAATAAGTTACATGAATCAGGTGTATTGTTAGAACACTCCACACCGTGCACTCTCATCATGGAGTGCTCGCATCAGCCCTTATAAATCGACCTTGCTTTATGAACTTATTATAACAAAAGTATCCGTTTTGTCAATATTTGACAAAACATATATAATAATGTAAAATAATTGTTTGGAAATTTATTTTTCGGAGGTATTAAAAATGGTCCTTGCAGCAGTAGGCAAAAACGGAACAGGCAAAGATTTCTTTCTTGAATATGTCGCAAAAAACTACGGCTTCCCGATGATTTCAATCGGCGACGTCGTTCGCGAGCTCGCAACAAAAGACGGCCTTGAACTCACCCGCGACAATCTTCACGCAACATCCAAAAAATATATGAGCGAAAACGGTCAGGACTTTTTCCCGAAGCAGATAATCAAAAAGGTCAAAGAGAGCGACGCTCCCTGCTACCTCGTTTCGGGCATCCGTCCTCCTTCAGATGCAGAACTCTTCAAAGACGCCTTCGGCGACGATTTCTTCCTTGTTGACGTCGTAATCAGCGACGACGAAGTCCGCTATGCGAGAATGCTCGCTCGCGGCTCCGAGCGCGACGGCAAAGATGTCAATAAGCTTCGCGAATTTGACAAGGGCGAAGAGGCGCAGTTCCACACCAGCGAAACCGAAAAAATGGCAAACGTCAAGCTCCTCAACGACGGCAGCGTCGAAGATTTCTACGCAGCGGCTGACGAAATCTGCGCAAAGCTCGGCTTCAGAAAAATCACCGGCTGATTAATCTTAAAACCAACAGACAGAACCGCCCTCCGGCGGTTCTTTTTTTTGCATTTTCTCTATGAACCCCTGTCATCCTGAGCGCAGCGCCGAAGCGCGTCCGGCGTTCCGCCTCCAACCCCTATGCCTAAAACTTATAACCACACCTGTCATCCTGAGCGCAGCGAAGGATCTCTTGCAGGGGCGATTATCAATCGCCCGCCGCCTTAACCTCAATCCCCCTTCGCTCCGCACAAAAAAACCCCCGGCAACAGCCGGGGGTTCGTTCATTTCAATCAGTCTTC
>JAEEYU010000006.1 GCA_016288315.1 Clostridiaceae bacterium
AAGCAATTTAATAATCTTTTTAATAAAAAATTTTATCGAAAAATAATCAATTTAATTATCAATTTAATTATCTCAAAATAATCATTTTAATTAATCATTTTTAAATTTATCTTTTTAATTTTTAATCATTTTTTGAAATCCTTTTTTATTCTCTTTTTTTATCTTTTTTCTTTATCTTTTTTCGCGAGAGAGAATAATTGAAATTTAGACATTGAGAATAAATGAGGTTGAACAGGAACAAAACGGCAAATATTAAAGACCTTATATCATTTCTGATATGAGGTCTTTTCTTATTTTTATCATTATTTCATTCTGTGTTTTTCAACAATTCCATATAAGAAGAATCTGCCTGAGCCAACTCATCGAGCCCGTCTATTTCTATAATATCTTCTTTATTCATTTCGTGAATACCTAATGTAAAATCTTCAAAATGACAAAACATTGCAACATCATCCCAATATATATCGCGGTTGCCTCTGTTAAACTCATATTCCGTCCATTTTTTCAGTTTTCTGCCATCCTCATCGGACCACCGTGATATTGAATACAGTTGCCAGCCGTGAGAACCGCCTGTTCTTGAGCAGCTTTTTATTACACCGTTTTCGACTTGCAGCAACCACTCGCTTGTGTTTTCTTCACATCGGACAGCATTATATCCCGACAACATAAAGCCCGGTTCAAGAATATCAGTGTTATAAATGATTTGGTCTCCGTCAAGAATCATACAGTCTGAAAGGTGCTCCCGTGCAACATACAGAGATGAAATGTTGTTGCTTGAATCATAATACGGATTATCAATCAAGGTCAGCCCCGGATACTGCGCCGGGAGTGAAAAGAACTGTTCTTTAAGATGACCTGTTACAACATATATTTCTTTTATTCCGTTCTTTCTCAGGCCTTCAATGACTGTGTCAATCATCCTGACGCCATTGACCTTGACAAGCGGTTTGGGTGTTTCAAGTGTCAGCGGTTGCATTCTTTTGCCGATTCCCGCAGCCATTATTATTGCTCGTTTAACTGTATTCAAGGTCAGAACACCCCCGCCGTTTAAAAATAGTATCAATTAATGCTGATTTCAGAAAGCTTTGCGGTAAAATCGACTAAGCTTTCGTTATTTTCTGCTGCTTTAAGATAAATCGGAACTCCGCTTTTTGCGTGGTGCAAAATTCCCTGCCTCGGATATGACAAATAATCGCTGTATTGTGTGCCTACATATACATTCTCATTATTCGGAACAAAGAATTCATACTGTTCGAAGGTATGTTTTTTAAGAGGGAAAATATCTTCCGGTTTGAACGCATAAAGCCGTCCGCAAGTTTCAACTGCATTGTAGTAAATCAGCTTTCCTTTTTCAGCGGGTATCATTTTTTCTCTGAGCTCGTCAACATCTTCCATATTTCTCCAACCGCCCGGCTCATATATTCTGATACACTCGCTGTAAAAGTCTTTGGCTTTTTTCTGAAGTTTTACTATATCTCCGTCATATTCAACACTATCAACTGCAAAAATATCAAGAGCAACTCCGATTTTTTCATTCCAAATATAAATGGCGTTTTTAATCACTGTGTTGAATCCGAGCCGTGAAAACTCATCGACCAAAACTGTTTTTGCTTTGTTATAATCTTCACGAGGCATTGCAACATCCAAATCATCATCCCATGGAATGAACCCGTTATGTCTGACAGCACCCAGCAATGTTCCCCAATCAAGCCAATATGTCAGGTTCAGTTTACGGCATACCTCATGAAAAATTCTGAGCAATTCCGTTTCTGCAAGCTGATATTCCCGCAAAGCTCCTTCAGCTTTGGGGAATGCCTTTATGTCAATGCCCTTATCTAAAATATAATATACCGAGTCTATTTCTTCCTGTATAATATCAATTCCGATCATAACTTTTAATTTGTTTCTTATTTTTTCTTTTATGTTTTTAATAATCTTTTTTATAAACATTACTGCTCCAATCAACATATTTTTTTATAACGGTTTTATTATATCATCTGCATACCAAAAATCAACATCTAAACCTTCGGCGAAATCTTTTGTTTATTTCAAGCGGCAGGGATGTTTCATTTGTTGATTTTTCTTATATTGTATTGTATTATTTTATCATCGGAAAAATGAAGCACATAGTCAGGGATTCATTATGTCAAAAGAGAAGTTTGAATTAAAACTTAATAATCCCCTGCCGCAGGGTGTTGCCGACGCTCTGCGCACGCAGGTTGAAAAGGCGCTGAGTTTTTTGCCCGACTCCGGCAGCGGAGAGAGCGGAAAGCCCTTTATCCGTCTGCGCATTGACGGTGAAAATGCGGGTAAGGGCTACCGTATAATGCGTGAAAACGCAGAAAAAGCCGTTTCGATTGTCGGCTCGGACGCCGCCTCGCTTGTGCGCGGAGTTTACGCTTTTATTGAAAAGTTCTGCGGTGTGCGCAAATACACCTACGCCCCTGCCGTCAGGCAGAAAGAGCCTCCCGCTCTGCCTGACATAATTGACGAAAAATACGAGCCGTTTTTTGAATACACCGAGACGGACTGGTTGAGCCCGCACAGCACGGAATACTCTTTTTTCAACGGTCTCAACGGCACAAGATACCGCAAGCTTCCCGATGAATACGGCGGCAGTGTCGGCTACATTTCGGGCTTTGCACACACGTTTACAAACGAGTTCTGCAGCGCAAAAAAGTATTTCAAGAGCAACCCCGAATATTTTGCCCTGCGCGGAATAAGGCGCGTCAGGTCGCAGCTCTGCCTTACGAATCCCGATGTTTACGGCATTGTCAGGCAAGAGGTTTTCGACCTGCTGCAAAAAAAGCATAACCCCGGCGCAAAGCTTCAGATAATCTCGCTGACGCAAAACGACAATCTTTTTTACTGCACCTGCGAAAACTGCAGGCGGGCAGACAGAAAATACGGCTCGCACGCGGGCACGGTTCTGGAGTTTGTAAACCGCATTGCAGACGAGGTCGGGGCTGCGGGCTATGACAACGTTGCCATTGACACCTTTGCTTACAGATACACGCGCAGACCGCCCGAAGGAATAAAAGCGCGCGACAACGTGATTGTCCGCCTTTGCACAATAGAATGCTGTTTTTCGCACACGATTGACGATGAAAGCTGCGGCGCCAACGCGGATTTCTGCAAAGATCTGCTCACCTGGTCGGAAATCTGCAAAAGAATATATATCTGGGACTACTGCACTAATTTTTGCAATTACACGGGTATTTTCCCCGACTTCGGCACGCTGCAGAGGAATATGCAGTTCTTTTATGAGAGTGGTGTGAAGGGCGTGTATGAAGAGGGCAATTTTCAGATGGAGGCGGAGTGCGAGTTCGGCGAGCTGAGGGCGTTTTTAATCTCAAAGCTTATGCAGAACCCATACTGCGATTTCAATGCCCTGCGCGATGATTTCTGCCGTTCCTACTACGGCGGAGGGGCGCAGTATATCTGCCGTTTTCTTGACATAATCACCGAAAATGCGGCTCACCGCCACCTTAGCATTTACGAGCCGATGACAAGCACGCTGACCTTAAGCAGGGAGCAGATTGAGTTGTGCGACAGCTTGTGGCAGGAGGCAAAAAGCAGAACGCGGCTTGCAGAACACGAGCACGTGCTCGCCTCCGAAATCTGCTGGCGCTGGTGGAAATACAAAAACCGCGTGTCGGAGTTTGCATCGCCGTTCACGCTCAGAAAGCAGGCGGAGCTGCTTAAAAAGGATATTGCAGGTCTCGGCGTTACAAGGCTGAGCGAGAGCACGCCGTTCAGGGCGTTTTTTATCTCAATGGCGCACAGCCACAGAACGCACGCAAAAACTGAGAGCGTTATAAAGATGCTGTATAGAAGATAGTTTTTTCAAAAATCAGCAAGCAAAAAACAACCGCTGTGATGTGTGAGTCACGGCGGTTTTTATATTCCGTATTTGATTTTGATTCTGCCGAGCTTTTCGGAGAAGGGCTTTTTCAGCAGCAATATGAAAATAACATTTGACACGGCGTAAACTACGGTGTAAGGTGCGGCGGAGGTTATGCTAGCAATGTAGAATTTAAAATTGAAGGTGTTGTATGCCCACATAACCGACCAGACATCCATAATGAACGAGTAGGCGGCTCCCGAGAAAAAAACATAGACGCAAAGACGGACCGTGTGGTTTTCAAGATATTTTGCGAACACGCCCGCAAAAAAGCCGATCATTCCCCAGGCGAACATCTGAAACGGAGTCCAGACGCCCTGCCCCGCAAATATGTTTGAGATGAGGGCGGAGAAGGCGCCGATCATAAAGCCCGCCTCGCTGCCGAGATAGACGGCAAAAAGCACGGTTATGGCTGTAATCGGATTGACTGCGGGGATAAACGAGCACACTGCCCTGCCCACGCACGCCATTGCGACTGCCGCGCTTATGAGAACGAGCCGCCTTGTGCCGGTTTTGCGGCGGTCAAACCCGCATATAAAGAGCAGAACGGAGAGAACGGATATTGCGAAAATTCCGTAGGAATAGCTTTTGCCTCTGAAAACGAGAACGCCCGAGAGCACAACGGCGGGGATGAATATGAACGGAATCACAACCGAGAGGGCTTTACGCAGTTTTTCGTTTCTGATAACCGTCATTTTTCCACCTCCGCATAGCGGCGCACGTCATCGGGATTGATGAGGTTTTCACACACGCCGGAGGTTATTCTTGCCGTTGAGGTGGTGTAGAAAATGTTTTGTGAGAAGAATTTGTAAGGGGTGTCAACGCAGACGCATTCGCCGCGGAAAAACATAGCGGCTCTGTCGGCGCAAAGGGCGGCAAACTCAACGTCGTGCGTGACAACAATAACCGTCAGCCCCTGCCGTTTAAGGGCTTTGAGAGCGTCGCGCACCTTCTGCTTTGCAAGGGAGTCGAGACCCTTCGTCGGCTCGTCGAGAAGAAGAATCTGCGGTTTTGAAGCGAGCACAAGGGCGATCGCCGCAAGCTGCTGTTCGCCGCCGCTTAAATCGTAGGGGTGGTTTTTTGCCGCATATGACAGGTCATAAGGCGCATCTTCAAATGTGATGCCCGCCTTCATAAACTCCTCTTCAAGGGTGTTGTGCAGAAAGACCGTCTGTGCATCCTGCGGCAGAAGGGATATGCAGTTATTGTAAAGGGACTGACCTTTATATTTTCTGATGTTTTTGCCGAGAATTTCGACACTGCCCGAATAGGGCGCGGTGAGCCCCGCTATTGTGCAGAGCAGGCTCGTTTTGCCCGAGCCGTTTGCGCCGAGAACACATAAGATCTCGTTTTTATAAACCGTCAGCGAGGTGTTGTGAAGCACATCGGGGGCGGATTTTTCATACCTGAAATAAACATTTTTAAGTTCAACCGCCTTTTCGCCCGATGGAGCTTTCTCCTCCTTAAACGGGGTTGAATTGCGCCTGAAATGCTCGCTGAAATACCTTTTGCCCTCCGCAATATTCAGGGGGCACTCCCCTTTTGCGCCGAGGATGCCGTAAATTCTGACGCTGCCCGGCATTGAGGCGGCAATACGTTCGTTGCCTGCAATTTCAGCTACGGTGCGCCTTGTTTCGCCGAAGGCGGTAATTCTGCCGTTTTCGACAATACAGAGCTTGTTGCAAAGGGGAATAACGTTTTCAAGCCGGTGCTCGGTTATGATAATCGTGAGCCCCAGCTCGTCGTTGAGCTTTTTGAGTGTGGTTAAAAACTCCGAGGCGGAAACGGGGTCAAGCTGGGAGGTCGGCTCGTCGAGAATAAGAACCTTCGGGTTCATAACGAGCACGCCTGCAAGCGAAATCATCTGCTTCTGCCCGCCTGACAAATCGGCGGTGTTTTTGTCAAACAGCGTGTCGATGCCGAAATAGCTCATTATCTCGGCGGCTCTGCGCTTCATAAGATTCTGCGGAAAACGCAGGTTCTCCATGCCGAAAACAACCTCGTGCCAGACCTTGTCGGTTACAATCTGATGCTCGGGCGACTGACCGACAAAACCGATTAGCGAGGACTGAGCGGGCGTTAAATCTTCGGTTTTCACGCCCTCGAAAAGCACCTCGCCGCTCTTATTGCCCAAAGGTGAGAGTTCGGGCTTCAAAAGGCGCAGAAGGGTGGTTTTGCCGCTGCCCGTGGGGCCGCAGACGGCTATGAAATCGCCCTGTTCGACGGTGAAAGACACGCCGTCGATTACCGGACCGGAAAGCGGATATCCGAATGTGAGATTTTTGACCTCAAATAACGCCATCTGATTCTGTTCCCCCCTTCAATAACTGACGGGCTGAGACACAGCAGCCCGTAGCCGGTATAGCCCGTAAGTGCGGTAAAATCCGTTGCGGGAGTGTCTGCAAACGGATAAAAATTGTAAAAAAGCGCTCCCTTTGAGGAGGCATAAACCGTGCAGGCGGTAAAAACGAGCGAGACGGTGAGGAATATTACATCCCTTTTGCCGAACGGATAAAGCGAGAAGCTGCGCCTTCTGCCCCCTCCGTAGCCGCGTGCGGACATACTGTCGGAGGTGATTATCGTTTTTTCAATCATATATGTCAGCAGAATTGAAAAAACTCTTGCGCCGCCTTTCAGTCTCGAAATGATTGTTTCATCCTTATAGAGACCGAGCGCCTTCTGCGAGTCGTTTATCTGTTTTGCCTTGCGGATGTAGGCGGGAATAAACCTTAACGCCATTGTCAGAACAAGAGCCGCCTTCTGCGAGAGAAAACCGAGGATGTATATGATTTTATCCGAGGTCATAATCTGCGAAAAGGAGGCAAACCAGTAAACCGCCGCCGAGAGCATAAGCCCTAAAAAGATTCCGTAAAGCCCCGCTTCAACGGTTACATTGTGGTTGTTTATAACCGCAATTACGGTGGCTCCGTTGTGACCGAAAACGGGGTTGAAAACCATGCAGGCAAGAGTCATCAGCACGGTGCAGATATGTATTCTGTTGTTTTTTTGCCCCGGCAGAACAAAGAAAAAAAGAATTGCGCCCGCAAGCGAAATAACGGTGATTACGGGGTTCATCGTGAATATTCCCGAAACGAGAACACAGGCGAAAAAGATGAACACTGCCGCCGGGTTGAATAGCTGAAAGCTGCTCATCAGAGGTCATCTCCGATATTCGTGGTGTAGCGCCACTCAATATTGTCGCCCTCGCTCAGTGTGTATTCGCCGCAGCCGACCTCGCCGAAGGTGCCGTTTACGCTGAACATCCAGCCCGACATTTCGCCGTAATCGAACTCGAACAGGTAGTTTATGCCGGCAATATATGCGCTCCTGTGGTCGGTGAGGGTTTTTGATGAATCTTCAACTGCGATTTTATACTTTTTTGAAGCGTATATAAGGCAGTCGTAAGCCGTTGAGCCCTCAGGCAGAGTGAAGGTTGTTTTTTCGAGAATAATGCCGTCGGAGGGGGTGATTTTTTCATCTCCCCTGCCGGCAACGGTTTTGCAGTCGATGCTCATTGTAACCGTTACCGTGTCGTTGAGCGGGGCTGTATCTTCAACGGTGTAGAACTCGTCGGGGCGTTTGATGTCGCTTATTGAAACGCCTGCAGTTACAACGCCCGCTACGGCGGCGATAATTAAGTAGTTAATGATTTTTCTGTTGCCTTTTGCCAGCAGAATAACCGCCGTTATGAGAGCGAGAAGCCACACGCCCGCAACACACGCCGCCTTTAAAGAAATGTGGTTTTCATCCTTTTTCTGCACGCTGCCCTGTGTTTTTGTTTCAGCCGTTTCATCGAAGGACTCGCGTTTTTGAGTGACGATAACCGAGGTCAGCTCTTCCGTCTCGTTTTCGATATATGCGGGTTTCTCCTGCGCCGCCGTTGAAAGCTCCGTTTTTGCGGATGTGCTTACGGAGGATGTTCCTGCTGAAGCGGTTGATGTCTGCGCCGTTTTTGTAACTGTTGGCTGTGTTTTCGGTGCGGTTGTTCTGCGCGTTATTTCACGCCTTGTTCTCGACACCGCCTGAGTGCTTTTTGCGGCGGGCCGAGTCTGCTTTGCTGTCTGAGCTGTCTGAGCCGGCTTTGTTGTGCCCTGACCTGAGGGTGCATAACCGCCGGCGGAAACGGGTTTTGACGGCGATGAGACTGCCGCCGTTGAGGGAGCCGTTGTTTCTTCGGGAATAATTGTTTTTATGCCTGCATTGAGTTCATAAAGTCTGCCTTTGCCGTGCTGCAGACGGTAGATTGAAACAAGCGAATAAAGCGCCTGAGTTGTGGCGGAGACGTTGTAGGTGCCTCCCTGTGTATGTGTAAAGCCGTGATCCGCTGCTCTGAAGGTGAGCATAAAATCCACGGCGGAGTTTTCGTTTTTGATAAATCGTGCGTCTGTCAGGGGATTGATTCCGAGTGATGTGAGCGCAACAATAACCTGAGCCGCGCTCTCGGGGTTTTTTGTGCTGTAGTAGCTTGAGAAGCCGCCGTCGTCTGACTGTTTTGACGAAAGCAGAGCGATTGCTTTGTCAACCGCCGTTTTAACCGATGAATTGCTGCCGTAATAAGGCGCGAGGCACTGAACTGCCATGGCGGTTATATCGACATCCGACACGCCGACGCTTGTGTTGAGCGCCCAGCCGCCGTCGTCATACTGCTCCGAAAGAATTTTGCCGATAATGTCACCGGCTGAATATTTTGAAGATGAATAGCCGTTTGAAATGAGGTGAAGCCCGTAGATGTTGCTCATTATGCCGAGCTCGCCGATTTCTTCATTTACGGTTTTTCTGACATAGGCGGAGTTTGCGCCCATTGCCGCAAAGTTGAGAGCAAAGCGCTCCCTTGTTGTGGGCGATGACGAAACGCCCTTGTTTTTAAGAGCAAGCGCATATTGGGAATAGTCATATTTTCCGCCTGCATACTGAATAAGAGAAAAAACAAACCAGTCTGAGGTTGTGCCCGCATTATCGCTGTAAACGCCGTCTATGAGCCCCTGCACCGCCGTCTGCCCGTTTGCGTGCAGCTCGCCGCGAAGAATCTCCGTTATTCCGGCTTCTATATCCGCTCCCGAAACAGCGCAAGCCCGGGTGCATAATGCCCCGGGCGCAGCCGTCATGATTATTGAGATTAAAACAAGTATGAGGGACAGGACCTCAACGGGTTTTCTCTTCATAATTCATAAATTATTCTGCAAAAAGTCCTTTGATAGGATTTACACTATAAAAAAATCCTTTGATAAGATTTACAATATAATTGAAATAATAAGTGATAATGTTGACGAGGTTGAACTTTGCGTTTACCGAGCATGCGGGAGGAGTGATAATCGAGCCGTCGGGTGAAGCTGCGGAAACGACGCAGCTGCCAACCCTGGTAACCGTTACGGTTGCTTTGCCGTCTTTGTCTGTAACAACGCCTGTGCCTTTGCCGTCAATGAGAATTTCCGCGCCTTCGACGGGAAGGGTTACGGTGTTCCAGGATGCGTCAAAACCGACCTTGCTTAAAACAAGTCCGAGCTCGCCGAAAGAATCGACATCGGCAGATTTCTTGTCAAAGAAAGCGTAGTTGTCGGAGAAGCCGGGAGCATCTTTGTAGGAGAAGGCGTAAACATAGTCGCCGTCTTTTACGGGGTCGGCAAGGGACCACGCCATGGCGTCGTTGAGATAATAGCCGAGACTGCCCTTGTTTTCATCGCCCCAGAGCATTACCATGCTGATGCCTGCGTATTCGCCTGTTGTGACGGTGTATTTGTAGCCCTTTTCGGCTCCGCCGTTGTAGAACTCTTCGTGAGCGCAGTAAAGGGCGTCGTTGATTGTGACGGAACCGTCTTTGTCAACGTCTTTGACACTGACTGTCTGATTGACAACAACGAGGTCGCCTTTGTCTGAAATGGTGACAACAACATTTGTGCCGCCGTCGCCTGCGAACGCCGTTGCGCAGACGCCGAACGCCATAATGAGTGCGAGTAAGAGTGATAATGTTTTTTTCATTTTTTTCTGTCTCCTTTTATATTTTACTCCGCGTCGGTTGTTTTTTCAATCTTCCGCTGAGTTTTTTTACGTTTCTGGTTGATTCTCTGCTGTTTTTTCTTTTCAAGTCTTTCGGGATCCGCCTCTTTTATGCCTGCCGCTTCAAGCGCACGCGGCCAGGGACCGAGAAAAGATTTGATTGCGTTGACTTCGCCGTTTGTAAAATCCTTTCTTGCGGGGTAACGCATTTCGCCCGACAAATTGAGCTCCTCATATTTTTTGCAGAGCATACGGATGCAGTCTTCTTTTGAATAATTCATTTTTAATCCTTTCGTAAAAAACAAATAAAAAAGCGCTCATTCAGAAAACCTGAACAAGCGCAACTGTTTAAATGCCTTCACGAAAAATGCAACACGTAAAAACAAAAAACGGCTGCACTTTTCATTCCCAAAAAATGCTGCGGCAAAACCGCACCAAAGCAAATGCACTGCGGGTATTCCGACTTGACGGCACAAGACCGCATACGGTAATGGAAGTTGCGACGGATTCTCACCGAACTTGCCCCTGATTCCGAAAGGAAGCAGCACACTTTTTAAATTGTCAACTTGTATATAACACATTTTGTGCCTGTTGTCAAGGTGCGGCAGGTTGAAATTACCGATTATTAAGGTTATAATATAATTATGATCTGCCGGCTTTACGCTGTTGCGAAAAACAGAGTCCCGATAATCCGGACACTGAAAAACCGTTGATTGAAAATCCATTCTTTGAAAATCGAGCACAAATAAATATTAAACAAATAAATACTGAATAAATAATTACTGATATAATAAGACTGACAGACTATACGAATTGTTCGTCTTTTAAAATGAATTTAAAATCACTTAAACAGGAGGAAACGATTATGAGTGAAATCAACCGTGACAAATATGTTGCGCGCTGCCCGTTCTGCGGAGGCGCTGAGATTATTGAAGCTTTTCAGTCGGCATACGGTGCCGTTTCTGCCACAAGCAACAGAATGGGCGGCAGAACTCTTTACCACTCAATCTGCCGCAAATGCGGAAGCGTTGTGCGAAGCTATGTCAAAGAACCCGAAAAGCTGCTCAAAAAGAAAGACAGACAGGAAATTGAATAAGGAGTAATTATGGCATCAGGCAAAGAGTATCTTGATTATGTTCTCGAGCAGTTATCCTGCGTTGACGGAATAACCTTTAGGGCGATGATGGGCGAATACATCATCTACTGTCAGGGCAAGGTCATCGGCGGAATATACGACGACAGATTTCTCATAAAGCAGACTGAGGCGGCAAGGGATATTATGCCCGACGCCCCTCTTGAACTGCCATACGAGGGCGCAAAGGAAATGCTCGCTGTTGACTGCGTTGACGACCGCGATGCGCTGTGCCGGCTCATTCCCGCCGTTGCGGCGGAGCTGCCAGCTCCAAAACCGAAAAAGAAAAATAAAGGCGAATTATTATGATAATAAACAAAAAGGATATGCTTCTCTATGCAGTGACAGACAGGTGCGGCTTCGGTTATGATGATTTTCTTACCCGTGTTGAAACGGCTCTGCTAAGCGGTGTTACCTGCCTGCAGCTGCGTGAAAAGGAGCTCGGCTACACGGATTTTCTCACCGAAGCAAAGGCGGTAAAAAAGCTCTGTAAAAAATACGGCGTGTTTTTCATTATAAACGACAACGTCGCCCTCGCCCTCGAATGCGGGGCAGACGGCGTTCACGTGGGGCAGGATGATATGAACGCCCTCGACATAAGGAAAGAAGCGGGCGACCGCCTTATTATAGGTGTGTCTGCCCACAATGTTGAGGAAGCGCTCAGAGCGGAAGCGGCGGGTGCAGATTATCTCGGCTGCGGCGCGGTTTTCACCACCTCAACAAAGCAGAACGTAACGGCTCTCGGCTGCGACGCATTAAGCGACATCTGCAGAGCGGTTGACATCCCCGTTGTTGCCATAGGCGGCATAAATGAAGACAATATTTCAAAGCTTACGGGCAGCGGGATAAGCGGCGTTGCGGTTGCTTCGGCAATCTTCGGCGCTCACAACGTCAGCGAACGGTGCAAAGCGCTCAGAGAACTCAGTGAAAAGGCGGTAAACGGAATTGGATAAAAAGTTTGCAATATTCGATATGGACGGCACATTGATTGACTCAATGGGCTACTGGAACAATCTTCTGCAGGAGTTTCTGCTCTCGCAGGGCATAACCGAGGATGTGACCGCGCTTATGCAACAGGTCAAAACAATGACGATGGAGCAGTCCTCCGCAATGCTTTCAAAAAAATATCCGCAGCTCGGCGACCCGAAACAGTTCGGCGAAAAAGCGGGCGCACTTATGGCAAAGCATTATATGGAAGATATCCCGCTTAAAACCGGAGTCAGAGAATACCTGCAAAAGCTCAGAGCGTCAGGTGTTAAGATGTGTATTGCGACCATCACCGACCGCCGGCTGCTCGAGGTCTGCTTCAGACGGCTCGGAATTTATGAGTTTTTTGACTTCACGCTCTCGGCAAACGAGTGCGGCAAGGGCAAGGATGACCCGGAAATCTATCTGACGGCGTGCGCAAAATTCGGCTCATT
>JAEEYU010000043.1 GCA_016288315.1 Clostridiaceae bacterium
GCGGCAGATTGTCGATGATTACATTGAGAAACGGATGCGCGGCGTAAATCAGGATATATGCGGTGAGATACCAGTTGTTTGCCCACGTTGTAGGGAACAGACATTGAGCGATAATTCTTATTCCGATTATTTCGGGACGAACAAAATACGCAGTAATAAGAATTATCACCGAAACAAGCCAAACGTCAAGAACAAGAAAGGTGATTTTGTTCTTTTTTGAACGCTTGCTGTCAGAGAGAAACCAGGCGGAGCAAAGGAAGAAAAGCCAGTTGCCGAACTGCCCCGAAAAAGAGAGAAAATGCAGCACAAGAACCCTTGCGCTCTGCGTTGCGACGGCCGTCTCAATCACATAATCGGAATAAGGCACATCCCCGCTTTTCATGCGCAGGGTCTGAACAACATGGCTGAGTATTATCAGCAGTATTCCCGCAATTTTCAGCAGCTCCATGCCGGAATCGCGTTTTGCTCTCTGTGTTGCCGGATTGTTTGATTCCATTTTACCGCTCACTCTCATAAGTGTTGTATAAAAAGCAAAAAGACCTGCGAAGAGCAAGCCTTTTTCTGGAGCGGATGACGAGGCTCGAACTCGCTACCTCCACCTTGGCAAGGTGGCGCTCTACCAGATGAGCTACATCCGCACTTCATTTGCGAAAGGAATTATATCAAAACTGCAGGCGCTTGTCAAGAAAAAAATAATATTAATTTTCTGCGGTTGACAATCTGCCTTAAAAGAGTTCAGGCAGGGGGTCAGTCGTTGAATAGGGAGGTGAGTTCGGAGGGGGTGAGTTCGCGGCATTCGCCGGGGGCGAGGGTTTCGTCGAGGGCGAGGGCCCCGATTCTGACTCTTCGCAGCTCTTCGACGTGCGAGCCGCAGGCGGCTGTCATACGCTTTACCTGGTGGTATTTGCCCTCCCTTATTTCTATTTCCGCAAAATAAGCGCCGTTTTCCTCATAAGCTTTTACCCTTGCGGGAAGGCACTTTGTGCCGTCTTCGAGTTCGATTCCCGCTTCAAGGCGGCGGACGCTCTCCCCGCTCAGGGGGGCGTCGAGCTTTGCGATATACTTTTTATAAACATGGTGCGAGGGCGAGAGCAGGCGGTGTGTGAAATCGCCGTCATCCGTTATGATAATAAGCCCGGTTGTGTCGCGGTCGAGACGACCTGCGGGGAAGAGTGAGCGCCTTTTAAGCTCCGGCGCAACGAGATCGACGACGGTGGTTTTGTTTTTATCCTCCGAGGCGCTGATTACGCCTGCGGGCTTGTTCATCATAATATAGAGGTGCTCTTTTATTGCGTATTGCCTGCCGTCAACGGCGATTGTATCCGTCTGCGTGTCAATCTCCGTTTCGGCGCGAAGAGCAACCTGCCCGTTGACGCTGACCCTGCCTTCTTTGATGAGCTTTCGCGCATCGCGGCGGGAGACCGAGCAGTTGAGAGCGGTTATTTTGTCAAGCCGTTCCTTTGGCATAGCGTTTCATCCTTTAAAATGCAATAATGTGTCTGTCTGTGCCTGCGACCTCGAGAAGATAGTCGGAGTTTTCACTCATTCCGGCTTCGCTCAGGGCGCTTTTTGAGGTTTCGGCGGCGAGACCGGGGAGGTTGTTCTCGTGGCTGAGGTGCCCGAGGACGAGGCGGGTTGTGCCGCCGTTTATCAGTTCGACAGCCGTGCGGGCGCAAACATCGTTTGAGAGGTGGCCGAGCTCGGAGAGGATTCTGCGTTTGAGCTGATAGGGGTAGCTGCCGTTCAGGAGCATATTGACATCGTGGTTTGATTCGAGCAGCACAAGGTCGCTGCCGTAAATGGCGTTCATTACGGAGTCGGTCATAACGCCGAGGTCGGTGCAGACCGCCAGCCGTTTTGAGTCGGAGGTGAGAATTGTGTAGCCGCAGCTCTGCGCAGCATCGTGCGAGGTGGCGAAGGGCTTTACGAAAAATCCGCCCGCCTCAACGCCTGCGGGGGAGATTGAGTCATACACGTTCTTTTCGCCCAGGGCGCCGCTTTTCTCCATGGCGGCTATGGTGCCGGGGGTTGCATAGACCTTTATGTTGTGCTTTGCCGCAAAAACGCGCACGCCGCTTATGTGGTCGGTGTGCTCGTGGGTTATGAAAATTGCGTCGATGCTGTCGGGGTCAACGCCGATACCGGTGAGCGCCTCATCCGTGCGCTTTGCGCTCACGCCGACATCCACGAGGATGTTGGCAGTTGAGGTGCCGATATAGGTGCAGTTGCCGCTGCTCGATGAAAAAAGTGAACAGAATCTTGCCATTTTTTGCCTTTCGCCGGTTTTAATCTCTGAAAAAACCGGATTGTCATAAAATTAAAGGGCTTACAGCAGTAAGCCCGTTTTTTCTGATTTTTGCGCTCAGCCGGCGCTTCTGATTCCCGTGGGTTCGGGAACGTCGATTCTTTTTATATCTGCTCCGAGACCGGTGAGCTTTTCGACAACATATTCGTAGCCGCGGTCGATGTGGAGGATGTCTTCAATCTCGGTGGTGCCGTGAGCCATAAGACCCGCGATAATCATAGCCGCGCCTGCGCGAAGGTCGTCTGCCCTGACGGGTGCGCCTTTGAGATAATCCACGCCTTCGATGACTGCCAGTTTGCCGTCAACCTTGATGGAGGCGCCCATACGCAGGAGCTGTTCGACGTAGCGGTAGCGGTTCTCCCAGATGCCTTCGGAGATTATGCTTGTGCCCTTCGCAACGGAGAGCAAAACAGCCATCTGCGGCTGCATATCGGTCGGGAAGCCGGGATGAGGCATGGTTTTGATGTTGCAGCGCATGATTCTGTCGTTGCCGCAGACACGGATGCATTCGTCATATTCCTCAACCTTCACGCCGCATTCGAGGAGCTTGGTTGAGATTGATTCAAGGTGCTTGGGGATGACGTTGTTTATGATAACGTCGCCGTTTGTTGCCGCTGCGGCGAGCATATATGTGCCGGCTTCAATCTGGTCGGGGATTATGGAATACTGGCAGCCGTGCAGACTCTCAACGCCTCTGATTTTGATGGTGTCGGTGCCGGCTCCGCGGATGTCTGCGCCCATTGTGTTGAGGAAGTTTGCGAGGTCAACTATGTGGGGCTCCTTTGCGGCGTTTTCAATAACGGTCAGGCCCTTTGCCCTGACGGCGGCGAGCATGATGTTGATTGTGGCGCCTACGGAGACAACGTCGAGATAGACGGGACCGCCTCTGAGCTCGGGCGCCTTTGCCTCGACAATGGCGTTCTCTTCAATGCGGACGTCTGCGCCGAGAGCTTCAAAGCCCTTGATGTGCTGGTCGATGGGGCGGACGCCCAGGTCGCAGCCGCCGGGCATTGCAACCCTTGCGTGCGAATATCTGCCGAGCAGGGCGCCGAGAAGATAGTAGGAGGCGCGCAGGTGCTTTGTGTATTCGTAGCTGACGCAGTCGGAGTTTATTGTTCTTGAGTCGATTTCGATTGTGCTTTTGTTTCTGAGGCAGACCTTTGCGCCGATTGACTCGAGCATGCGCATCATCATGACAACGTCGCTTATGGAGGACGGGATGTTTTCGATGACGCAAATGTCGTTGCAGAGGATTGCCGCGGGGATGATTGCCACTGCGGCGTTTTTTGCCCCGCTGATGTTTACGGTGCCGTGAAGTTCTTTTCCGCCGTTGATAACGAATTTTTCCATACAGACACTCCCGATTGTATTTATTCCACTCAATTCTGAGAAATGTTTTAATGTCAATATATCAATATCCTTCGTATTATAACACAACATATTGCGTTTGAAAAGGGCTTTTTAAAATAAATTTAACAAGTTATTTGAAAATATTTGTAAAAAGTTTACAAAAAGATAAAAAATAACTATTGCAAAAACTGCCGACATTGTGTAAAATGTATATAACTATTATCTGCAAATTGTATAAAATGGCAATTCAAAATTTACAGAGGGGCAGGAAATTAAATGTCAAACAGACTTTTTCAGGGCATTATTCACCAGATGAAAGAAGCGGCAGGCAGACAGCTCGGCGTTGTTGACGAGACGGGCACTGTCATTTCATGCAGCGAACTTGTCCGTGTAGGCGAAACAATACCCAACGCAACCTCGGTTTTTGCCGACAACGAAATACACATTATCGACGGCTGCACCTTCCTCTGCCTTAAATCGCACGTGCAGACCACCTATGCGGTTTTTGTTGAGGGCACGGACGAGGAGGCGACAAAATTTGCAAACCTCTGCTGCGTTTCGCTCGAAACAATCAAGCAGTTCTATGATGAAAAATTCGACAGAAGCAACTTCATCAAGAACGTTATTCTCGACAACATTCTTCCCGGAGACATCTATGTTCAGGCAAGGGAGCTTCATTTCAGCAGCGATGCGTCAAGAGTGGTTCTGCTCGTGCGCACCGAAGGCAGGAACGACGCCTCCGTTTACACGGTGATTCAGAACCTCTTCCCCGACAAGGCGAAGGATTTTGTTATCAGCATAAACGAGAACGACGTGGCGATTGTCAAGGAAGTAAAGCGCGGCACCGACCCGCGCGACCTCGAAAAGCTTGCACGCTCCATTTCGGACGCTCTGAGCAACGAGCTCTATGTTCACGCCCTTGTGGGTATAGGCACGGCGGCGGAGACAATCCGCGACCTCGCCCGCTCCTTCAAGGAGGCGCAGATAGCGCTTGAGGTAGGCAAGGTGTTTGACACCGAAAAGACAATAATCGGCTACGACAACCTCGGCATAGCAAGACTTATCTACCAGCTGCCGACAACGCTGTGCGAGATGTTCCTGCGCGAGGTGTTCCGCCGCGGCTCGATTGAAAGTCTTGACCCCGAAACGCTTTTCACAATACAGAAGTTCTTTGAGAACAACCTGAACGTTTCGGAGACGTCGCGCAAGCTCTTTGTTCACCGCAACACCCTTGTTTACCGTCTTGAAAAAATCAAGAAAATAACCGGTCTTGACCTGCGCTCGTTTGACGACGCAATAGTTTTCAAGGTGGCGCTTATGGTCAAGAAATATCTTGACTCGACCCCGACTAAATTTTAAAATAAAAACATTATAATAAAGAAATGCATAATCGTATTTCCGGGTGCATTGTCCCGATGAGTGGATGGGACGGCACGTTTTAAGGAACAAAGAAAGAAAGGTAATTTGCAAATGATTGAATTTAAAGATGTTACCAAGAAATACGATAACGGCACAACCGCGCTCAAAGACGTGAACATCAGCATTGAAGAAGGCGAATTCGTGTTTGTGGTCGGCTCCTCCGGAGCGGGCAAAAGCACGTTCTTAAAGCTTATGATGCGCGAAGAGGTTCCTTCAAAGGGCACAATTACGGTTGACGGCGTTGTCCTCAACAAGCTGAGAAAAAGAAAAATCCCCTATTTCAGGCGCAGACTGGGCGTTGTTTTTCAGGATTTCCGCCTTATTCCCACAATGACGGTGTTTGATAACGTCGCATTTGCAATGCGTGTTATCGGCACAAAGGAGAAGGTAATACGCAAGCGTGTGCCCTACGTTCTCAGTCTTATGGGTCTTTCGCACAAGGCGAGATCCATGCCAAACGAGCTGTCGGGCGGCGAGCAGCAGAGAGTATCGCTTGCAAGGGCGCTTGCAAACAATGCAAAAATCATCATCGCCGACGAGCCGACGGGCAACGTTGACCCGCAGATGAGTTTTGAAATTGTTGACCTGCTTATGAAGCTCAACGAAAACGGCGCTACGGTAATTATGGTAACGCACGAGCACGAGCTTGTGCGGCAGTTTGACCGCAGAGTCATTATTCTTGACAGAGGCGAGGTTGTCTCGGACGGCGGACCTCTTGTAAGCGACATAGTAACCGCAAACATAAACGAGGCGGCTGAAGAGACGGCTGAGGAGATTTCAGAGGTTGTTGACTTCAGCGCGGACGAAATTGAAGCGGTTCCGTTTGAATTTGACGCAAACGGAGGTGACCTGCAGTGAAAAACGGCAACAAAAACAAATCATCGGGCGGCTCAATCGGCTACCTCACCAAAGAGGGCTTCCGCAACCTGCGGGTAAACAAGCTTATGACGATTGCCTCGGTTACGGTGCTTTTCAGCAGTATGTTCCTTATGGGCATAGCGTTTATGCTCTACCGCAACATTGAGGCGATAGTAACCGACATTGAGCAGGAAAACGTAATTCTTGTATATATAGACGACAATTCCTCGAGCGTTGAGACGGTCAACCTCAAATCCGACATAATGGCAATAGAGAATGTCGCGACCTGCGACTTCATACCCAAGGATGAAGCGTATGAGAGCATTCTGAGGGACATGGGCGAGGTTTCGGACTACCTGAGGGACCTCGGCGAAAACCCGCTGCCGGACGCCTACAGGGTAACCGTGCGGGACATGAGCCGCTTCACGCAGACGGTTGAGCAGATAAAAGGGCTCAACAACGTTATGAGAACGAGAGAGAACAGCGACCTTGCGGGCAAGCTCGCAAGCGCAAAGCAGGCGGTTACCTATGTGAGTCTTGTAATAATTGCGTTGCTGTTTATTGTTTCGCTGTTCATTATTTCAAACACGGTCAAAATCACGATGTTCAGCCGCCGGCTTGAAATCAGCATTATGAAGAGCGTCGGCGCGACAAACAGATTCATACGCTGGCCTTTCATTGTTGAGGGTGTGCTGATAGGCATAATCTCCGGAGTTCTCTCGACCCTTGCAATCTGGGGCGTGTATGTGCTCGGAATCAGATACCTCACCGCAGCAGTCGGCATAGCCGGCAAGGGCGTTGACATAAAAGAATACCTGCCCTTACTGCTCGGCGCCTTCCTTATTCTCGGTATTTTCACCGGTATATTCGGTTCTGCGTCATCAATACGCAAATATCTTAAGGAAAGGAAGTTTGTTGAACTTGAAGATCTTTAATAAAAAAGGTATTGTCAGGGTAATAAGCGCCGCCGTCAGCATAACACTTGTGTTACTTACGGTTTTTGCGGCAATACCCGTATCTTCGGCTCAGGAATCTCTTGACGACCTTAAGAAGCAATACAGCGACCTCGAAAAGGACGTTGCGGCAAACGAGAAAAAGCTGAAGCAGGTCCAGTCGCAGATTACATCCAACGAAGAAAAGCTCAAAACAATCACAAAAGATATAGACACAATAAAAAGTCAGATAAAGATTCTCGACCAGAGAATAGTAGTTCTTGACGGCAGCATTACCGAGCTGCGCCCGCAGATTTCAACGCTCAACACGCAGATAGGCGAGGTTGAGGAAAGCATTGACAAGCTCACGGGCGAAATCGAAGAGGCGCAGACTCTCGCCTCCGACACGCAGGATAAGCTCCTTGAAAGAATCCGCGAGGACTATATGGCGGGCGGCAACGCCACCATGATTGAGCTTCTGCTTTCATCGGAGGACCTTTCCACCTTCCTTGCGAGGATGGAGCTTATGGACAGAGTCAGCGAAAACGACGAGCAGCTCATAAAAGACATGGAGAAAAGAGCGGAGGAGCTCAACAAGCTCAAGGAGGAAGCGGACGTTCAGAAGGCCGACCTTCAGATTAAAAAGGGACTGCTCGACTCCAAGATGAACCAGCTCAAATCCAACCAGTATGACCTCGAGAGCAGCCGTTCCGCCGCCTCAAGCAAGCAGGCGACGCTTGACAGCAGATACGCTCAGGTAAACGAGGTTCTCAGCGAGCTTGACGAAGACAGCGAGGCATACCAGAAACAGATTGCCCGTCAGCGCGCGGAGATGGAAGTGCTTTCAAGAGAAATCGACAACTACATCGCCCAGAACGGTTCTTCAAAGGGCGAGGAGGTTCCCGAAGAGTATCTTGTAAACCGTAAGAGCGCAGGTCTTATCTGGCCCGTTCCCTACAGCAACACCGCCATTACCTGCCATTTCGGCTACTACTCGAACGGTCAGCCGCACTACGGCACCGACATAGTAGTCCGCGACGCAAACGGCAACAACATATCAAACGGCAAAAACATTGTTGCGGCGCAGAGCGGCAAGGTTATACGCGCGATAAACAACGGCGGCTACAACTCGGGCTACGGCAACTACTGCATTATCGACCACGGCAACGGTATGCTCACGCTCTACGCTCACTGCAGAACGCTCACCGTTTACGAGGGGCAGATTGTCGGTCAGGGTCAGAAGATTGCGGAAATCGGTCTTACCGGCAACACGACCGGCTACCACCTTCATTTTGAAGTCAGAATCAAAAACGCAGACGGCTCCGTTTCAAGAGTCAACCCCGAGGGCTACGTTTCTCCGGGCTGATAACCGACAGAGCGCCGGCAATAAATAAATCCGCAAAAGGCATATCTCAACGGGATATGCCTTTTTGAGAATAATCAAACCAAAAGACAGGTAAGCAGATGAATAAAAAAATATCCGCAGGTTTCGCACTGGCGATTACAATAGTGGCAATAGCCGTCACCTTCACGGTAACAATGGCGATGTCGCGCACGCTCTACAATTCAATAATCACAAACCTGTCGCTGCGCACCTCCGTTTCGGCGGCGATTGAGGAGATAAACGGAATAGTTTCAAACTATTTTTACGGCAGCGTTGACGACCGCACGCAGGCGATAACATCCACCCTTGTTGAGGGCTATGTAAACGGTCTGGGCGACAGCAACAACGGCTACCTCTCCTCGGAGGAATACGCCGAATACACGGAGCGGCTCAACGGCAATTTAACGGGCATAGGAATTGAGACCTACTACAACCCCGTTACGGGAGAATACTCCGTTGTTTATGTGTATGAGGGCTCACCTGCCGAAAAGGCGGGGCTCAGAAAGGGCGACGTCATAACCGCCATAGAGGGCGAAAAGGTTACGGGAGTAAATTACAGGGAGCTTGAAAAACAGCTTTACGGCGGAAAGCTGAGCAGCGTTGAAATTGAATATTCAAGAGACGGCAAACAGGCGACGGTGGAGCCGATGCTGGGCTTTGAAATTCCAACGGTTGTTTCGCAGATGCTCAGCGGCAACATAGCGAAGGTGCGAATTACCGCCTTTTACAAGGACACGCCCGCAGAATTCGCCGCAGTAATGAAGAGCCTGCAGGAGAAGGGCGCAGTGGGGTTCATTATCGACCTGAGAGGGACGAGCGAGGGCACCGTTGAATATGCGGCGCGCACGCTTGACGTTATTGTTCCCGCCCCGTCGGGCAACCAGACGCTTGCGGTAACCTACGACAAAAACGGCAGCAAGATTGACGCCTACGCGGCGGAGAGCGGCTCGATTAACTCGACGTTTGCAGTGCTTGTAAACAACGGCACGGCGGGACCCGCAGAGCTTTTTGCCGCCGACCTCAAGGATATTAGCTCCGCCGTAACAGTCGGTTCGCAGACGAAGGGAATACAGACGGTGCAGAGAGCGTTCCCGCTCGACAGCGGAGACGCGGTTATTCTCACCGTTGCACGCCTGGAGACCTACGACCCCGGAAGGAACTATGACGGCGAGGGCATAACCCCCGACATAACGAGGGAACTCGACCAGGGCGACAGCGTGAGCTTATGGGCAATTTCCGTCTCCGATGACGCACAGGTCAGAGAGGCGCTCAAGCTGTTTTCGTGATATAATCTGCTTTTATATTTGTGTTCACAAGAAAGGACATTTTCTATGGTTTATAAATCCATCGAACTGTTTGCAGGAGCTGGAGGATTGGCTCTCGGTTTAGAAAAAGCCGGGTTTAATCACATCGGTCTAATTGAATATGATAAAGATGCGGCTGCAACTCTCTCAAAAAACAGGGAAAAATGGAATGTTCTTTGTGAAGATATTGCTGTAGTTGCTCAAAGAGATCTTGAAAAAGAATTTCAGATTAAGAAAGGGTGCCTTGATTTATTAAGCGGCGGAGCTCCGTGTCAGTCGTTCAGCTATGCAGGTAAGCGACTCGGTCTTGACGATGTCAGAGGAACAATGTTTTACCATTATGCAACTTTTTTGAGTAAACTTCAGCCAAAAATGTTTCTGTTTGAAAATGTGCGTGGATTGTTAACGCACGACAAAGGCAGAACTTATGAAACTGTTTTGAATATTTTTGAAGATACTGGTTATACAACTTCTCACGCTGTGTTAAACGCTTGGGACTACAGTGTTCCACAAAAGAGAGAACGATTAATAACAATCGGCATCCGTAATGACCTAACGAGTAAATGCACATTTTCTTTCCCCGAAAAACATAGTTATAAACCTTTAATCAGAGATATTAAACTTGATGTTAATCCAGACAAAAACCATTGTGCAAGATATTCGAAGAATAAAGAAGCTGTTTTTTCCTTGGTTCCTCCCGGTGGTTATTGGCGGGATATCGACCCTGATGTTGCCAAAGAATATATGAAAACTTGTTGGGATATGGAAGGCGGCAGAACCGGCATTTTAAGACGTATCGGACTTGATGAACCATCGTTAGCAGTTTTAACTAATCCCGGAATGAAACAGACCGACAGATGTCATCCTTTAGAGGTTCGACCTTTCTCGGTCAGAGAAAATGCAAGAATCCAGACTTTCCCCGATGATTGGGCATTTTGTGGTAAATTATCAAGTCAGTATAAACAAGTAGGAAACGCAGTTCCGGTCAATCTTGCCAAAGAAATAGGAAAAGAAATAAAAAAGACATTGGAGATGTTAAAATGAATTGGAACATTTCTTTTATATCCAAAAGTGATTTTCAAAATCATGTTGAAAACACTATTAACAAGTATGGTGATAAACTCAAATCATTTGATCTTGCCCGTTTTAACAAAAACATTGTTGACCCAATTAAACTGATATTTGATAATACAGTTTACAGAAACTCATGGGAAGAAACTATTAAAAATGAAATATTCCGTCAGCGTGATAAATCAAATAACAATGACATAGGATATTTTCATCAATATATCTTTAAATATATCAATAATTGTATTGTTCCTGATAACGGAACTCTTGGTGGATGGGATGTTATATATAAAAATGAAAATGGTATAAAAATGCCCGACGGCAGTATTGTCCACACTATATATGTTGAGATGAAAAATAAGCACAACACAATGAATTCATCTTCATCGGCAAAAACTTATATCAAAATGCAAAACCAGTTATTATCAGATGACGATTGTGCCTGTTTTCTTGTTGAAGCAATAGCAAAAGAATCTCAAAATATTAAGTGGGAAACAACAGTTGACGGCAAAAAAGTGTCTCATCGATTTATACGACGAGTGAGTATTGACAAGTTTTATGAAATTGTAACCGGTGAAGAAAATGCATTTTATAATATTTGTCAAGTCCTTCCTTATACAATAAAGGATATTGTTAACTCTTCAAAGAATATTGAAGTTCCCAATGATACTGTTTATAAAGAATTGCTTAATTCTGTTCATAATGACAGCGACGCTGTTGCTATGGCAATTTATATGCTTGGATTCTCCAGTTATAATGGCTTCTCAAAAGAATAAATAAAAAATAATAAACGGAGTCAGTGACGGCTCCGTTTGATTTTAAGGAGATAATAAGATGGAAAAGGAAAAGTATAAAATGATAGGCATAATCGGCGCCATGGAAATTGAAATCAAAACAATCCGCTCGAAAATGGAAGGCAAACAGAGCAGCACTGCGGGCGGTATGGAATTTGTAAGCGGAACGCTCAACGGCACGCCCGTTGTTACAGCCGTTTGCGGAATAGGCAAGGTCTGCGCCGCCATGTGCACGCAGGCGATGGTTATAAACTACAAGCCCTCGCTCATTATCAACACGGGCGTGGGCGGCACGCTGACGGACGAGCTTTCGGTGTGCGACATCTGCGTTGCCGACAATGTATGCCAGCACGATTTTGACCTGACATCAATCGGCTCACCCGCAGGCGAAATTCCCGCAATCAATGCGGTTAAAATACCCTGCGACGCAAGGGCTGTGGAGATTCTTACCGAATGCGCAAAGCAGTTTGACGGAATAAAGGTGAAAACAGGCACGGTTGCCTCGGGCGACCAGTTCATAGCGGGCGACGCACAGAGACAGCGCATAATCGACCTCTTCGGCGCCTCCGCCTGCGAAATGGAGGGCGGTTCAATCGGTCAGGTCTGCCGCCTCAACGGCATCCCCTTTGCGGTTGTCAGGGCGATTTCTGACTCCGCCGACGGCTCTGCGGAGATGAGCTACAACGAGTTCCTTCCCCTTGCGGCTGACAATGCCGCAAAGATGATTGAGGACATTGTTGCGAAATACTGAACGGAGCGGATAAACAGAAATAAACAAGCGGTGATGAAATGCAGGATTACGACGTTCTCATAATCGGCGGCGCCACATCGGGCGCATATTTTGCAAAAAAAACGGCGAAACTCGGGCACAGCGTAAAAATCATTGAAAAGCTCAGCCCGGAAAAGCTCGGCACAAAAATGGATATAGTCCACCTGACAAAGACCGACCTTAAAACCTTTGACATACCGACGGTGCGCGAGGGCGACCCCGGATGGGCGTTTGAGTTCAGCGACAACGGTTTCGGCTCGCCGTCGAACAGATACCGCACGCCCGTGCCTGCCGAAACGGTGGGGCTACACCTGCACGAATACACTGCCCTTATGGTTAAAGAGGCGGCTGACGCCGGAGCGGAGATTGAATACAACGCAGCGTTCAAGGAGTTCCTGTTCACCGACGGTCACATAAGCGGAGCGCGTTATGACACGCCCGAAGGCGAAAAAGAGATAAACGCCAAGGTTGTTGTTGACTGCTCGGGCGCAGACGCCCTGCCGAGAAGAAGTCTGCCAAACGGCTACGGCATTGAGCGCTTCAAGCTCGCCGACGATGATATGTTCTATGTTATTCTTCGCTATGCAAAATTTGATGAGCCGCAGGAGAACACCTTCTGGCTCAACACGAAATCGTGGTTTGCCCCCTTCTCGATGAACAGCTGTGAAAAAATCATCGGAACGGGAGCGACAGGCGGCTTTGAAAACGCCGAAAGAGAGGCGGCAAAGCTCGACAGCGTGACATCGCACGGCAATTTTGAGCTGATTAAAACGGAAAAGGGAGTAACGCCCTTTTGCAGACCGCCCTACTCGCTTGTTGCCGACAGCTTTATTGTTGCGGGCGACTCCGCCTGCCTGACAAAGCCCGACTGCGGCGAGGGCATAACCTCGAGCATGGTTAT
The DNA here is from genome assembly GCA_016288315.1 of Clostridiaceae bacterium. Taxonomy (GTDB): domain Bacteria; phylum Bacillota; class Clostridia; order Oscillospirales; family Acutalibacteraceae; genus CAG-177. The sequence goes on from JAEEYU010000043.1 coordinate 13,085, forward strand.
GATTGACACGGCAGTTGAAGTTCTTGACAAAGCGCTTAAAAACGGCGACGTGACAAAAGAGGCGCTCTGGGAGATAAACCGCGCATATAACCGCATTCAGGGAGCGTCGTTTTCGCTTGTGCGCGCTTTTCTGACAAAGCTTGTGGGAGCGGTTACCGACGATGAAATTGAATATCTTTTCTCGCAGGGGCTTGTTTTTAACAGCAAATTCCTCGGCGATGAAAAACCGACAGCGCAGGACCTCATAAAAACGGTGACGGGAATATTGAGCGCAATACCCAAAAAATACATCAGCGCAAAAACAACAGCCGCCGCTCTCTCCGGCATGCGGCTGGGCGCTGAGCTTTACGCACTCTACATGAACTTCCCGAAATCGCCCGGATATCTTCCGCTGTGGAGCGCAAGGGTGCAGAAGCTGTGGGACCGGGTCGGAAAGGTAGCGGGCAGTCACTCGTAAAACAGTCCTGCCTCAAAGAGCGACCTTCGCACATCTTTGCAGATATTCCTCTTCGGAATACATCAAGTATTCCTCATCGTCATTACCCGCAAATATGCACAAATTTCATCTCTTTGAGGTGCAAAGCAGTTTTCACGCAAAAAAAGAGCCGCAGAACAGGGAAGATTGAGAGAGCGGACTTTATGTCCTGTAAACAAATCTGACGATGTTATGCGGCTTTTGGTTTGAGGTGAAAACCAAGACCGGTTTACGAGTGACTGCCCGAACAGGGTATTTCGGCAACAATCTCCGTTTTTTTCGGAAAAAAAGCACAAATTTTTTAAAAAATCTAAAAATCCCCCTGCGTAAGGTATTGCTTGTGACGCAGCGTAATATTGTAAACTGTCATCAAAGGAGGTGAAAACCGTGCCGAAATACACAACAGGCGAAATCGCAAAGCTTTGCTCGGTGACCGTGCGGACGGTTCAATACTATGACACAAGAGGCATCCTCACACCGTCGGAGCTCTCCGAGGGCGGCAGGCGGCTGTATTCCGACGCAGACCTTGAAAGGATGAAAACAATCTGCTTTTTAAGGGAGCTCGGCATTCCGATTGACACAATAAAGGACCTTCTGGAGCAGGAGAACAACAAAAAGGTTGTTTCGCTGATTCTCTCACGTCAGGAGGAGGAGCTCAGCGCGGAAATCGGCGAACGCCGTGAAAAGCTCAGAAAAATTGAGGAAATAAAAAAGGCGCTCGGCAGAGCGGACGATTTCACGTTCAATTCAATAGGCGGCATGGTTGACGCTGTGACAGACAGAAAAAAACTCAGAAATTTCAGAATCCTGCTGGTTCTGACAGGCATTCCCGTTTCGGCACTGCAATGGGTTGCGATTATTCTCGGAATAACAAAAGGGATGTGGTGGCTCCTGTTTGTATGGGCTGCCGTCGCTGTTCCGTATGCGGTTATCACGAGCATCTTTTATTATAGAAGAGTTGCCTACATCTGCCCCGAATGTCAGACGGTATTCCGCCCGACGTTCAAAGAGATGTTCTTTGCCGGGCACACGCCGACGACGCGCAAGCTTACCTGCACCGCCTGCGGTCACAGGGGCTACTGCGTTGAGACGTCTGCGGAGAATCTGACGGACAGGGTGGAGGCGGAAAATGATGAATAAAATCAGGAAGCCGCTCGTTTTTACCCTTGTTCTTCTGCCCGCAATTATTGCGGCGGCGTTTTTTGCGGTGCTGATGACCCTGCCGACCGCCGACCCCGCCGCTGTTGACGAGGCGGTAAAAAAGCTCGGCAGCAGGGAGGCGTTCATCGCCGTTAGCACGGTTCAACCGGTATTTACGGCGGTTTTGTGCGCATTTTTCGGCTGTATTCTCTCGGTAAAAACGGGGCTTATGCGCCCGTTCAGACCCGAAAAGAAAAAGCTCGCCGTGACGCTGATTGCCTCGCTCATATCGGGAGCGGTGCTCAGTCTTGACGCATGGACTTTTGCAAAAATCATACCTCAGGTTGCAGACAGCTACAAAGCGGCAGCGTCGTTTGACGCCGTCACCTGGGCGGGCTCAATCCTCTATGGCGGAATTGTCGAGGAGCTTATGATGCGGCTCTTCCTTATGAGTCTGCTTGCATTTGTTTTTCACAAGCTGTTTTTTAAAAAGAGCGAAACGGTGCCGGAAGGCGCTCTTGTTGCGGCAAATATTATTTCGGCGCTCGCTTTTGCGGCGGGGCACCTGCCCTCGACGGCGGCTCTTTTCGGCACGCTTACGCCGATGATAATTGTGCGCTGCTTCCTCCTGAACGGCGCATTCGGAGCGGTTTTCGGAAGATTATACCGCAAAAACGGCATTCAATATGCAATGCTCGCCCACGCCCTGTGCCACGTTGTGAGCAGGACAATCTGGCTGATTTGTCTTTAAGGGCTTCGTTGACCAAGCAGGTTGGTTTTATATGAAAAAGGCGGTTGGAGACCGCCTTTTTTTGTTGGGGAGGGGTTTTTGTTTGGGGCGGGGCGGGGTTGACCTGCGGGGGGAAAGATATTATAATTATATAGTTAAATGAAAACTGTATATAAAAACTGTATTATATAAATCAGAACGGTATTAACCGTATTATCAGTTTTCGACGTGTCGGTATATATGCGGTATTATGCTGTGTGTATGATATTACGCAATATTTACGGTATTACGGCATTATATCTGTTTTGTTTCAGAGGTAAAAAGATGAAAAAGGTCGGTTTCGGAAAAGTGACATTGAAAATACTTTGTGCCGTGCTGTGCGGGGCTTTGCTCTGCGGCGCGGTTATGCCCGCGTTTGCGCTGGGCGGTGATTTGCCCGCGCTTGCCGCAGGCGCGGATTCGCCTGCGTCAGAGTGGAATTTCGGCAGGCTGATATATGACGGCGCAGGTGTGAGGCACAGCGTTGTGCCTTATTACGCAGGCGGGGTTTCTCCCGACACGTCGGGCTACGGCGACGGCCACGTATTCCCAGAAAAATACTGCGCTGCCGACGACGGTCTTCTCAACCCGCCCGAGGCGCAGGCCTACGGCGACTGCTGGGCTTACTCCGTAATAACGACGCTGGAGGCGAACGCCGCAAAGCAGGGCTTCGGCAAAAAGGAGTTTTCAAAATCGCACCTGACTTACTTTACTCTCACGCCGGAAAAAGAGGGTCTTGCACCCGACAACGTGTGGGAGAGCGGGGCAAACTCCGTTTACGCTTCGTTTGCGCTGTCAAACCTTGAGGGCATAGCGAACAAGGCGGATTTCCCGAACAAGACTGCGGACAATGAAATACCCTTCACCGAGGCGGACCGCTTCAACAGGGGGAGCGGTTACATAATCGACACCGCCGCCGTGATGTATGACGCGGACGAGGTCAAGCAATGGCTGCTTGACAACGGGGCGGCTGTTATGAGCTACTGCGAGGAAGGCACCTACGCAAAAAACGAGGAGCTGGGCTCATACATGATATACAACGGGCGGCTCGACAACTTCATTTTCACGGCGAACCACGCAATAACCGTCATCGGCTGGGATGACACGATTCCCGCAAGCGCATTTGAGGTTTGCGGTAACGGAAAGCCGAACAAAGACGGGGCGTGGATTGTGCAGAACTCCTGGTTCGGCAACGAGGACGACATAATGTATATGTCATACGGTCAGCCGGTAAGCGACTTCGGCGGGCTGACGGTGCGCGGGGATGACGCTTACGCCAACTACACGCACTCCGAGAGGGGAACGTCGGGCTATCTGTTCGGCAAATATGTGGAGCAGGGCGATGTTTTCACGGCGAGGGGCGACGAGAGAATCAGCCGTGTTATGTTTATGGCGGACAGTTTCGGTCAGGCGGAGAAGATAAACGTAAACATTAAGATTTACAAAAATCTGCCCGACAAATACACTTCCCCCGACGACGGCACGCTTGCGGGGTCATACAAAACGGTATGCACGCACGACGGGCTGTTCTCATACGAAATAAAAGATTTTATAGGCATCACGAAGGGCGAGAAATACGCCGTTACAATAAGCTGTGAAGAGAGCGGCGGGCACAGTATAGCCCTGCAGCTCGAGCAGGATTTTGAAGATGTGAAATATGTTTCCGCCGCAAGAGAGAGCTATGTGCGCACGTCAAAGGATTCCGCTTTTATTGATGCTGACAGGGAGCTTTCAAAGGTCAGCGGCGAAAAAGGGCTTCACAACACCTATGTTCAGGTTTACACGAAGTGCAACCACACGGTAAAGGTTGAGGACGGCAGAAGAATCTGCACTGCATGCCGTGAGGATTTAAGCGAAGTCTGCGCAAAACACCCGGGCGGATACTGGCGCACAACAAGAAAACCGACGGTAACGCAGGACGGAGAAAAGACATATCTCTGCACCGAATGCGCTTCGGTTATAAAGACGGAGAAAATTCCCGCGCTCAACACGGCAAAGGTGACAATAGCAAAGAACATGGGCACATACAAGGCGGATTACTCGGATTATCTCAAACTCAGGGCGCAGGTCAAAGAGGTTCCCGACGGCTACCACATTGAGTGGTTCAAAGACGGCAAGCCCGCCGGACCGGGCACGGAGCTGACCGTTTTGTGCGAAAATGACATGCAGATTGACGTGCGCTTTGCCGACGCAAAGGGAAATATTCTCAAGGACGCATCGGGCAAAGAAATCGGCGACAGCGAAGCAGTAAAGGTCAACAGAGGTCTTTTCAAGCTGATTGTGGGCTTCTTCCGCAACCTTTTCAGGACGAACAAGGTAAAAACGCAGTAAGCGGAAAGACATAATACAAAGATAAAAATATAATAAAAGGAGAGCGGCGGCATGAATATGAAAAACGACAAAGCCATAGCGATAATTTATTTTATCGCGGGCGGGATGTGCGTGCTTGCCGCCCTCAGCTATTTCAGGAACACAAACCGCAGGGTCGCTCTCGGCTCGCTTATGCTGTGCGCGGCGGCGGCTCTGGTTATTGCGGGAATTGTGTGGCTTAAAAAGAACGCCGCGGCTGCCGCGGCGGCAAGGTTCAGGACGGGCGGCGGCAACGTGCAGGCGGATGAAAACGAGAAATATCTGTTAAGCTCGCCTCTGCTCGACTACAACAGCGAGGAGATAAAGGCGCTTGTTGCAATGAAGGGCTGGAAGGACGCCGACGAAGAGGCGAGAATCAGGCGGATTTTCGGCTTTGTGCGCGACAATATAAAATTCGGCTTCAATTTAAACGACTATATGCCGGCTTCAAAGATTCTGCACGACGGGCTCGGCACCTGCAACAACAAGGCGGTTGTGCTGTGCGCCCTTCTGCGCGCGTGCTCTGTGCCGTGCAGGGTTCACGCCTATACGGCGCAGAAGTTCCTCCTTGACGGGCTTATGCCGGGATTCATATTTGACAGGGCTCCGCAGAATCTGCTTTTGTTTGACGTTGAGATTTTAAGCGGCGGGCGGTGGATTGAGACGGACGCCTTCACGGTTGACACGGCTTATCTTGACGGTCTGCGGGAAGAAAACGAAGACATAAGCGGCGCATTTTACGGCTGCGGAACAGCGGTCGGTGATTTTAAAAACATATCCGCCGAGTGGACGGGCGAGAAAGTCTGCCTTGCGGAAAAGGCGATATGGGAGGACCTCGGCGTTTTTGACTCCCCCGACGCCCTGCTTGACAGGCACACGCAGCCGACGGGCGCTTTCAGGGCGGTGCTTTACAGCTTTGCGGTGCGCCACATAATGAATAAAAGAATCAAAAAAATACGGGAGAGCGCTCCCGGAGAATAAACAGAGCGAGGAATAATTTATGGACTACGCAAGGGCAAGAAAAAAGGCGGAGGAAATCGTTGAGCAGATGACGGCTCAGGAGAAGATGAGCCAGCTTTTATACAATGCGCCCGCCATTGAGAGGTTGGGAATAAACGAATACAACTGGTGGAACGAGGCGCTGCACGGCGTTGCCAGGGCGGGCACCGCAACGGTGTTCCCCCAGGCGATTATGCTTGCCGCGACGTTTAACCCGGAGCTTGTTGAGAAATGCGCCGACGTTATTTCTACCGAGGGCAGAGCGAAATACAACAAGAGCGTTGAATACGGCGACAGAGACATTTACAAGGGGCTTACCTACTGGTCACCGAACATCAATATATTCCGCGACCCGCGCTGGGGCAGAGGGCACGAGACCTACGGCGAGGACCCGTTCCTTACCTCCGTTATGGGAAGAAGCTTTATTAAAGGCATTCAGGGCGAGGGCGAATACTTAAAGGCATCCGCCACATCCAAGCATTTTTACGCCCACTCGGGACCCGAGCTTGACAGGCACGGCTTTGACGCGGTCATCTCGAAAAAGGATGAAGAGGAGACGTATATCCCTGCGTTCTACAAGACCGTAAAGGCGGGCGTTTCGGGCGTTATGGGCGCCTACAACAGGGTAAACGGCGTGCCGGCGAACTGCATGAGCGTGATTGAGAACATCCTGCGTAAGGAGTGGGGCTTTGAGGGCTACTTTGTTTCTGACTGCGGAGCTCTCAACGACATATACGAGCACCATCACTACACCGACACTGCCGAGGAGGCCGCCGCCGCATCGCTCAAGGCGGGCTGCGACCTGAACTGCGGCAGCTGTTACGAGCATCTCACAGAGGCGTATGATGCCGACCTTATAACCGACGAAGACCTGACGAGGGCGGCTGTCCACCTGTTTACAATACGCGCGCTTCTCGGCGAATTTGAGGAGAAACGCCCGTATAGCGACATTCCCTTCACCGTTGTGGACTGCAGGGCGCACAGGGAGCTCAACATAAAAGCCGCCATGCAGGGCGCAGTGCTTCTCAAAAACGAGAACGGCTTTTTGCCCGTTGACAAAAACAGGGCGCTCAACATAGGCGTTGTGGGACCGAACTCCGTTTCGGTAACGGCTCTTGAGGGCAACTACGAGGGCAAGGCGAGCGAATACGTCACCTTTGCGGACGGAATCCGCCGTGTGTTTGAAAACAGCGAAATCCGTATGGCGCAGGGCTGCGGATATATGACCGAGGAGCTTTGCAGCTGGGACGGTCACCGCAATCTTTACTCCGACGGAGCGGCCGTTGCATCGGTAAGCGACATCACCTTCCTCTGCCTGGGGCTTGACAGCAGCCTCGAGGGCGAGGGCGAGGGCGCAGACGGAAGCGGAGCCGACAGAAAATCCGTAACACTGCCCGCCGTCCAGAAAAAGCTGGCGAAGGCGGTTCTTGAAAACTGCGAAAACGTTGTGGTTGTTGTTATGTGCGGCTCGTCAATGGATATAGGCGAAGAACTGCTCGCAAAGGCAAAGGCGGTCATTTACGGCTGGTATCCGGGCGCACAGGGCGGTCTTGCCCTGGCGAAGCTCATTGCGGGCGAACAGAGCCCCTGCGGCAAGCTGCCGGTTACAATCTACAGTGAGAAAAATACAATTCCTGACATGAAGGACTACTCGATGAAAGGCAGAACATACAGATTCATCGAGGAGGAGCCGCTCTTCCCCTTCGGTTTCGGGCTTAACTATGCGGACATCTCGTTTGAGAACGCCGGGATAACAGCGGAGTCGGCGGATGAAATCCGCGTTGCCGTCACCGTCAGGAATGCGGGCGGCTGCGATGTTGACGAGAAGGTGCAGGTCTATGCGAAATACACCGACTCAAAAACACAGACGCCGAACTTCCAGCTCTGCGCGGTCGCGCCCGTCAGCGTCAAGGCGGGTGAAGCAACAAGGGCGGAGCTTGCGATTGACCGCTACTGGATTAAGGCGGTCGGCGAAGACGGAGTGCGCAGGGAGCCCGACGGAGAGATTTTGCTTTATATCGGCGCATCGCAGCCCGATGCACTCAGCAGAAAGCTCGGAGCACCGGAGCCGGTTGAGATAAGGGTGAAATAATTTGGAAAAAGAGACAGCCGCGCTGAAAAGCGCGGCTGTTGCTGTTGTTGGAAGTGGGGGGGATTAAAGGGATGTTTTTGAGGTGCGGAGTTTTGCGGCTTTTTTGCTGTTGGGGCAGCCGTAGTAGGTGACGAAGTTATCTCTGCCGGGGGCTGCCGTGTCGGTTATTGCTCCGTCATAGATATGGGTGAAGTTGAACAGGAAGAGCAGGATGTAGGCGGCGACCATGGGGATATTCTCGATTATGGCGCTCTTGCCTACAGTGATAAGCAGGACGAGCATAACGACGAGGAGACCTGCAAACGCAACGGCGGTGAAGGCGAATCTGCCCTTGAATCTTTTTGCCGTGCTGAAAAGGAATATTACAACGGGGGCCGCGCAGCCGACGGCGAAGATGAGGGCGCCCGCCCAGTGCCCGAGCATTCTCGGTCTGGGGAAATAGGGAGCGGGGTCGGAGCCGACGGAGGGGCAGTTGATTGTGATGAAGATGGCGAATGCGCCTATGGAGCCGGCGATTAAGCCCGCCTTGCTGTTGTAACCGAATTTGCGGTAGCAGAACAGCGTGTTTATAAAGACGCTTGCCGAGCCGAGAACGCCCCAGACGCGGAAGAGCCAGGGAAATTCGAGACCTATCATACTTGCCGTAACGTATTTTACCTTATTTATAAAGGGCTCTTCGCCTAAAAAGCCGTAAACGACGACGAAGACGCAGCCGGCAACGAGGAGGACGGCGGAGAAGACGGTCATCGCCTTTGACTGCTCGTCACAGTAGAGGAATTTTTTGAAATAGAAGATGAAGAGCAGGAGGGCGGCTACGGAGAGCACCACCCAGACGGGGTAGAGCCAGTGCGCGCCGACCATACCGCTCAGGTTGGGATAAACCTTGCCGTCAACGAGCATTTCGGCGGGGAGATTCTCATAATTGTCGAGGACGTATTTCGGCATAAAGACTGCCATCCACACGCCGTAGGCGGCGGCAAAGACAGCCCACAGAACCGCATAGCCCTTTGGCATTTTTCTTTCCATAAGTTCTCCTTTCAAATCACAGCCGCGGCGGCGCTGCCTGAATTGAGGCGGCTCCGTCACGGCCTGTTTTTTAATAATCAGTCTTCGTTTTCGTCTCTGATTTCGGCTATCATTTCATCGCTTATTGTCTGAGTTTCGCCGTGTTTTACCTGGCTCATGCAGATAAGGGCGAGAGCGAAGCAGATGGGGGCATAGACGAACAGCGACCAGTAGTTGGGCTGATCGGATGCGGACATCGCTTTTGTGAGGTCGAACATACCGCCGACGAGGACGGGACCGACGATTGAAGCCGAGAAGGTTGCGGTGTAATAGTAGCCGGTGAAGGTGCCGACTCTTTCAACGCCGCCGATTTCAAGCACAAGGGGAAGGGTATTGATTGTAACGAAGGCGATGAGGATGCCGCCGCAGACGATGGCGACATAGAGAAGGGGCATAAACTTTGTGGCAAAGTAGGCGAAGAAGAGCGCGAGGGCGCCTATCCAGCCCGACATAATAGTCTTTTTTCTGCCGAACTTCTGACCGAGTTTGCCTGCAGGGATTGCGCCGATGACGGTTGAAGCCGCAAAGAGCGTAATGACGAGGGAGGCGTTTGCCTCGGTGAAGCCGAGCTCATATTTTGCAAAGGTTGTGAAATAGGTCTGGATGGAGTCGGTGGCGTTTGAGTTGAAGAACAGGGCGACGAGCATAAAGATAAGACTCTTGATTTCGCCCTTTGTGAGCTTCATCTGTTTAAGACCGGTTTTGCCTTCCGCCTTTGCCTTGCCCTGCTCATAGTCGGCGGCGAGCTGAGCCGCCTCCGCCTTGGTGATTCTGTTGTCGGGCTCGCGAACGAGGAAGACGACGACGAGAAGGCAGACTACCATAATGCAGGAGCCGAAGAGGAAGACGTTGTTGCGTATGGCGGCTTCGGGAGTGCCGTCGGGCATAATGAAGGTGATGATTTTGCCCGAGACGGTGCCGAGAACGACGCCGATGCCGCCCATGATATTGATGACGGCGTTGCCCTCGCCTCTTATGGCGGAGGGGGTGAAGTCGGGCATAAGCGCGACGACGGGGGAGCGCCAGGTTGACATAATGAAGTTGAAGACGATTATGTCAAGCATAAGGATGCCGAGAAGCTGGATTCTCGGGATGAATATGAACAGCAGTGCGCAAAGCGGAATGCCATACATAAGGAAAGGCGTTCTTTTGCCGAAGCGGGTGTGGGTTCTGTCGGATATTCTGCCGAAGAGGGGCTGGAAAACGACACCGAAGATGTTGTCGATAACCATAATGATACCGACTGCGGTGCCCGCCCAGGCGAGACTTTCGATTGCCCTGTTCTCTTTGAGAATGAGCGGAACGTAGGCGTTGTAGATAATCCAGGCAATCTGAACCGCCATAAAGCCGAAGCCGGTGAGAGCGGTGTGCCCGTAGTGAAGCTTGCCGTTTGGTTTTTCACAGTAGAGGCGTTTTGTCTCTTCCATAAATAACACTCCTTAAATTAACGTTGGGGTCTTATTGTTTTGATTTTAACACAAAAGGTGTAATTGTCAAATGCGAAATATGATTACTCCTCGGTGATGGTTTTATCCCAAGCCGCCTGGAAACGTTTGAGACCGAGGTCGGTGAAGGGGTGATACATACTGTCTTTATAGACCTGGAGACCGGCGGTGACGATATCCGCGCCTGCGACGGCGCAGTCAACCATCTGTTTGCCAGTGCGCACGGCGGCGCAGATAATTTCGGTTTTGCCGTAGAAGCCGTAGTTTTTGTAGATGTCAACGATGTCGGCTATGTAAGCGGCGCAGTCTTCACCGCTCTGCTCCTTCCAGCCGATGAAGGGGGAGACGAAGAGGGAGCCGTTCTTTGCGGCGATGAGCGCCTGTGAGGCGGAGAAAACGAGGGTGAGATTTGTGCGGATGCCCTCTTTTTCGAGCTTGCGGGCTGCCGCTATGCCTGACTCGGTGCAGGGGATTTTGATGACGAAGTTTTTGCACATACCGCTGATTTTGCGAGCCATTGCGAGCATTTCGTCAACGTCGTCGAGGTGGGGGTTGATTTCGACCGAAACGGGGAATTTCTCATAGCCCTCAAGGCCGTTTTCTTTGACGAAGGCGGCGAGCTCGGCTATTACGGTGTAAAAGGGCTTGCCCGAGTTCATAATATGATTGGGGTTTGTTGTTACGCCGTCGATGCCGAAGGTGGAATACGCCTCTCTGATTTCATCGATTTTTGCGCTGTCAAGAAAATACTTCATTTTATTATCCTCCGAAGTTTATATTGTTTAATATTCCGAGCAGAGCGGGGTCTGCTTTTTTGCGGACGAATACGGGCGGCTGGCCGACGGGGGCGTCAACTCTGACTGTGCCGCCGAAATAAACCTTGCCCGAGGGGACGTGAATCCACTCGTCTTTCGGGAGCCATACCTCGCGCTCCGACGTTCTGGGGCGGATGACGGGGGCTACTAAAATATCTCTGCCGAGCAGATATTCATACGCCTCGGTGTAAGCTCTCTCCTCATCATAGTAGAAGAACAGGGGGCGCACGACGCCGACGCCCTTCTGAGCGTTGAGCGAGACCGCCTCTTTGAGGTAGGGCTTGAGCGCTGCGTGAATCTGAGTCATCTTCGCGGAGTGGTTGAGAACCTCTTCGCTTGCGTCGAACTGGGCGTTCAGGTCGGGATTGAGACCCTCGTGCCCTCTCATAAGCAGTGAAAAGGCGTTCATCTCAGCCCAGCGCATATAGAGCTCTTCGCTGCGGCGAAGTATGCCGAAGGTGGTGTAGCCGGCGATATCCGAGTGGCTCAGACCGAAGCCGCAGCAGGTAAGCGAGAGCATTGCGGGTATGACCGAGGGCATACCGTAATCTATTGAGAAATCGACATGATTGTCGCCGTTCCACATCATTGTTGAGAAGCGGGGTGTGTCGGAGTAGCCGGCGCGGGTGAAGAAGAAAATCTCGCCGAGCTTGCCGCTCTCCTCGACTGCCTCGCGGTTGAGACGTGCCCAGAGCGCGGGCCAGGTGTTGTGGATGAGTTCGGCGTCGGCTCCGTTATAGAGCACGCAGTCCGTAGGCAGATATTCGCCGAAATCCGCCATCCAGCCGGAGAGACCGAAATCAATCATATTCTTTTTGATGATGCCCTTCATCCAGTTCCACGCATCGGGGTTGGTAAGGTCAATCATCGCGGCGGGGAAGGTGGTGATTTTGACGAGGTAGTCGGCTCCGTTTTTATCCTTGACGCAGTAGCCGTTTGCGCTCGCCTCTTTATAGAGCGGTTTTTCGATGGCAAGGAAGGGGTTGCAGTAGCCGAGAACTCTGATGCCCTGAGCGTTGAGCTCTTTGATTTTTTCATCGAGGGCGGGGTAAAGCTCACTGTCCCACTCCCAGTTCCACATAAGCTGTTTGCCTGCGGCTGTGACGCGGCGGCCTTCCCAGTCCTGAATCCAGACACCGTTGACCTTCATGCCGTGGTCGAGAGTGTTTTGAACCTTGCTCATCATAATATCGGTGCCGCCCTGGATGCCGAGAATTTCGCCGTCATAGACCCAGTCGGGCAGTTCGGGCTGCCTGCCGACGACCTTTGTGAGGTCGGAGACGACATCCTCGAAGGTGTCGCCCCAGCCCATACAGAAGCCGCAGACGCTGTCGGTTTTGACGGAGACGTGCTTTTTTGCGGAGAAATCGAACTGGGTGCGGGCGTTGTTGAACGAGTGGAAATAGTATTTGTCGGAGCTTAAATAGGTCGGCTGGGCGTAGTAGGTCTCATAATGCGAGAAATCCTCCTTGCGGGTGGAGTCGCGCATGCCTATTGAGATTTTGGCGAGCTTTTTGATGATTGATTTTGCGTTGATGTGCTCGCTTACCCAGACATCCGACTTTTTGCCGCGCAGGTCGAACTCGCTGAAGATTTCGCCTGTGCCGTAGAAGTGCTCATTCTCCGCCGCAGGGAGATTGAACCACATTCTGTTGCAACCGTCGAAGCCGTCGAAGGAGACCTCGAGGCGGTCGCCGCTGACCTGAACCTGCGCCGAGCCCTCGGTTAAGATGAGGACGGCGGTGTCGCCGCTGACAACCGCGCTTTTGAGCACGATGCCGCGTTTGCGTGTGATTTTTTCGCTGACAGAGAAGCTGCCGCGGTTCATGGTGTAGGTGCTTTTGCCGGAGCCGACTTTGAAAAGCTCGACGCCGGGCGCCGCCGTGAAGAGGCGCCTGCCGTTGCGGCTGAGTTCAAAGCCGGTCCCCATTTTTGAAAGTTTTATCATAAATACCCTCTCCTGATATTGTTTTTTTTGTTGCGGGGGGCGGTTCTTGGCGGAACGCCGGACGGCGTTCCCTGCGGGTTGCGGGGGGATTGAGGTTTATGAGATTCTTCGCTGACGATAAGAGATACTTCGCCTTTACCCCTCAGGAACATAGTCGTTCTGCTCACTGCCGTTCGTATTACTCCTTGTTTCTTCACCTCAGCGCCTCGCTTCATCGTCCACTGGACGCGCTTCGGCGCTTCGCCCCAGGATGACATATCAGGGGTCAGATTTTAGGGGTCAGGTTGCGGAAGGTTGGCGGGGTTATTCGGCTTTGGGGAGGTTCCAGCGGTTGAAGGCGGCGAGGACCCGCAGAAGGACGACGAGGGCGAGGCCTGCTGCCATTGCGATATATCTGCCTGCCGGTTCCCACAGCAGAATACAGACCGCCGCGCCGAGTATTGAGGCGGTGGCGTAGATGTGCTCGACGAAAATCGAAGGTTTTTCGCCGGCGAAGATGTCGCGCAAAACTCCGCCGCCCACGCCCGTCACGACGCCGACGAAGAGGTAGAGATAAACCCCGTGGGCGTTTGTTTCGGAGTGAGTCGCCTGTATGCCTATTACGGTGAAGACGCCGAGACCGACGGCATCGACGACGGTCAGGACGTTATTGAAAGCGGGGGCGTGCCTGTTGATTGATTTGCGCACGGGCGGAAGAAAGATTATGAGTGAGGTCAGCAGCGCCACGAGCGAATAAATCGGATTGCGGAAAGCGGCGGGGGGAGTGTAGCCGAGCACGAGGTCGCGGATTATTCCGCCGCCGGTTGCCGTTGTGAGCCCCAGAATCATTACGCCCAGGACATCCATTTTTTTGTTGACAGCCGTCAGCGCGCCGGAGACGGCGAAGGCGGCTGTGCCGAGGAGTTCGAGGGCGAGAGCGTAAATCTCATCCATTATTTTTGTTCAAAGAAGGCGCGGAAGCCCTTGTAGGCGCTGTATATATCAATTTTAGCGGCCACCTCGAAGGGGGCGTGCATACAGAGCATGGGGACGCCGACATCGACAACCTCGATGCCTTCGTTTGCGAGGTATTTTGCGACCGTTCCGCCGCCGCCCTCGTCAACCTTGCCGAGCTCGCCCGTCTGCCAGAGGACGCAGGAATCATTGAATATTTTTGCGACCTTGCCTAAAAATTCGGCGTTTGCGTCGGAGGTGCCGCCCTTGCCGCGCGCACCCGTATATTTTGTGAGAACAATGCCCTTATTGAGATAAGCTGCGTTGAGTTTGTCGTGAACCGAGGGGAAGACGGGGTCAAAGCCCGCATTGACATCGGCGGAGAGGCACTCGCACGCGCGGATGACGTCTCTGCCGGAGAAGCCCTGATTTTCGGCTATATCATATATGAACTGGGTGAGGTAGGCGGAGTTGAGACCCGTTACGCCGTCGCTGCCCGTTTCTTCTTTATCGGTGAGAACGGCTATGCCCGTGTATTCGGGTGAGCAGGCGTCGAAGTGGGAGGTGAAGGCGGGGTAGGCGCAGACCCTGTCATCGTGGCCGTAGGCGCCGATGAGACTGCGGTCAAAGCCGAGGTCGCAGGCGGGGTATGAGGGAACGGCTTCAAGCTCGGCGGTCATAAAATCCTCTTCGACGATGCCGTATTTTTCGTTTAATATTTTCATTATTGCGAGCTTGACGAGGTCGGCTCCTTCGCCGCCCTTTAAGGGCAGGGAGCCGATGAGGATGTTGAGCTCTTCGCCCTTTATGCCGTCGGCGAGGGTTCTTTTCTCCTGCTCGTCGGCGAGGTGGGGAAGAAGGTCGGTGATTATAAAGCGGGGCTCGCCGTCGGAATCGCCGATGCGCACGGTCACCTTTTCGCCGTTCTTTTTAACGACGACGCCGTGAAGGGAGAGGGGCATAACCGTCCACTGATATTTTTTGATTCCGCCGTAGTAGTGGGTTTTGAAGTAGGCGAGCTCCGAATCCTCATAAAGCGGATTGGGCTTTAAGTCGAGGCGGGGGGAGTCGATGTGGGAGGCGACGATTTTTGCGCCCTCGCAAAGGGGCTTTTTGCCGAAGGTGCAAAGCACGACGCTCTTGCCTCTGTTGTTGAAATAAACCCTGTCGCCCGCCTGATATTTTTTTGATTTGTCAAAGGGAGTGAAGCCGCGTTTTTCGGCTTCGGCGACAATGAAGGCGGCGCACTCGCGCTCGGTGCGGCAGGCGTTCATAAAATCCGTATAGCCGCCGCAGTAGTCAAACGCCTTTTCAAGTTCGTCGCCGATTTTTACCGCGCCGCTGCGGCGGTCGGCGAAAAGCTGTTCTTTAAGAATTTCGGTTGCGTTTTTTTCGTTGCTCATCACTCGGTATCTCCTTTATTCATAAAGTGAATTGTATTTTTCATAAGCTCTTGTGATTTTGGCGACGTAATGCGCCGTATCCTTTGAAGGAATCACGCTGAGCGTTTTGCCGTCCGGGGAATAATCGCCGTTTTCAAGCCAGGAATGAACCTTTGCCCTGCCCGCGTGGTAGGCGGCGGCAGCGGTGCGGTAATCGCCGAAATCATCAAGCAGGAAGCCCATGAGATAAGTGCCGTATTTAACCGATGTTTCGGGCGTGAAGAGGTCGGCGAAGGCGCTGTTTTCGTGAAGCTTCCATTTTATCCAGTCGAAGGTTTCCTCCGTAATCTGCGTAAGGCCTGCTGCGCCCGCATCCGAGACGGCATCGGGTCTGAAGGAGCTCTCCGTTCTGACGACGGCGAACATAAGATTGGTATCGACACCGTATTCGGCGCTGTATTTTTCGATTAAACCGGCGTATTTTTTCGGATAGAGAACCGCCTTCTGATAAGGCTTTGCGCCGAGAGTGAGGGCGCAGAGCAATACGGCGGCGCAGAGCAGGATTGCGGCTGCTTTTTTCATCTGATTCTCCCGTTTATTTAAGCGCGGCGGCTATGATTTCATCCGCCTTTGCGTGAAAATCCTCGCCGGCGGCGTTGCTTATTGTGTATTGGGTGTTTTCGATATAATAGCTTTCGGGCTTCTGCGCATTGATTCTTGTGAGCGCCTGTTCGACCGTTATGCCGTCGCGTTCGACTATTCTTCTGACGCGTTCGTCACGGGGGGCGACGACGCACACGAGCATATCGCACATATTGATTATAGGGCTTTGCAGGAGGGCGGCGGCGTCGATGATTACGCCTTTGGAGTCGCTTCTGTCTGCCCGGGTGATTTCAATATAAGTCAGAGCCGTAATTGTCGGGTGGGTGATGGCGTTGAGCGCCTTTGTTTTTTCGGGAGTTGCGAACGCTCTGTCGGCGGTGAGACGGCGGTTGAGCGAGCCGTCTTCGTTGATGATGTCGGCGCCGAACTCCTTTGCGAGATTGGCGAGAACCTCTTTGTTTCTGACCGCTTCGCGCGCGAGGACATCGCCGTCAATGAGATAGAAGCCGTTTTTGACAAAATACTGCGCTACGGTTGATTTGCCTGCGCCCGTGGGACCTGTGAGACCGATGACGGGGAGGCGTTTGTCAACATCGACGACGTGAAAAGCCGCCGAGCGCAGAAGACGGTTGTAAACCGCGAGACCGAGACCGACGGGTTTGGGGCAGCGCACGAAGGCGCGGGAGAAGCCGAGGTCATCGACCTTGCGCAGAACATAGAAAAGGTTGGAGGCGAGACTGAGCCCGTCATCCTCAAGACCGTATTCAACGGCGGGGACGTCGAACATATTTTTTTCGCCGGTGAAGCAGACGGCGACGCTCTCCGCATTGCCGTATTTATTGACGTATCTTATTGTGTTTTCAAGACTGCCGCGAAGCAGGACGACCTCCGCTTCGGGCGAGTAGTGTTTGTATTTCATGCCCGGGGACTGCGCTTTCTCTGTGCCTGAAAGCTCGGAGAAAACGGCGCTGTCAACTATGAGATCGGGCAGGAACTCCTGCAGCTCTTCGGGGGTGATTTTGCCCGGGCGCAGGAGGCGGGGCGGCTCCGTGGCGAGGGTTATGACCGTTGACTCGACGCCGATTTCGCACTTGCCGCCGTCAACTATGAGATCGATTTTGCCGGACATATCGTCGCAGACGTGCTGAGCCGTTGTGGGGCTCGGTTTGCCCGAGGTGTTGGCACTGGGTGCGGCAACGGGCACGCCCGCCGCTCTGATTATGGCATTGGCAACGGGGTGTGATGGGCAGCGGACGGCGACGGTGTCAAGCCCGCCGCTTGTGATATCCGGCACGAGGGAGGACTTCTTCATAACGACGGTCAGCGGACCCGGCCAGAATTTTTCCGCCAGGGCGTAAAATCTTTTATCGACCTCTTTGACGAGGGGGGCGACTCCGTTTAAATCCGCGACGTGAACGATGAGCGGATTGTCGGACGGTCTGCCCTTTGCCTCGAATATCTTTCTGACGGCGTCGGGGTCGAGGGCGTTTGCCGCAAGACCGTAAACCGTCTCCGTAGGAACGGCGGCAATACCGCCTTCGCGCAGGACAGCGCCCGCCTTTTCAATGAGGGCGGAATCCTTTGCGACATCTTCTATTCTGATAATTTCTGTTTTCATATCATTCTTCTTCGGCCTTTAATTTTTCCGCCGTGTCGGCGGTTATGAGTGCATCGACAATCTCATCGAGATCGCCGTTGAGAATTGCATCAATCTTGTAGAGCGTGAGCCCTATGCGGTGGTCGGTGACCCTGCCTTCGTGGAAGTTGTAGGTGCGTATGCGCTCGCTTCTGTCACCGGAGCCGACCTGCCTTGCGCGCTCGCCGGCGATGGCGTCGCTGTTCTTTTTGCGCTCCTCCTCGAGAATGCGGGAGCGCAGAATGCTCATGGCGCGGTCTTTGTTTTTATATTGGCTGCGCTCGTCCTGACACTCGACGACGGTGCCCGTGGGGATGTGGATGAGGCGCACGGCGGACGAGGTTTTGTTGACCTTCTGCCCCCCTGCACCGCTTGCGCGGAAATAATCTATGTGAAGGTCGGCGGGGTTGATTTCGATATCTACCTCCTCCGCTTCGGGAAGAACTGCGACGGTGACGGCGGAGGTCTGGATTCTGCCCTGGCTCTCGGTTTCGGGCACCCTCTGCACGCGGTGGACGCCCGCCTCGAATTTGAAGCGGGAGTAGGCGCCGTCGCCCTCGATTGTGAACGTTATTTCTTTGAAGCCGCCGAGCTCCGTCTCGTTGGCGTTGACTATCTCGGCGCTCCAGCCCTTTGCCTCGGCATACATTGAATACATACGGAAGAGGTCGCCTGCGAAAAGCGCCGCCTCCTCGCCGCCCGTGCCTGCGCGGATTTCGACGATGACGCTTTTTTCATCGTTCGGGTCTTTGGGAAGCAGTAGGAGCTTTAACTCCTCGTTGATTCTTTTTATATCTTCGCCTGCCGACGCAAATTCGTCCTCGACGAGCTCGCGGAAATCTTTGTCAAGCCCGCCTTCATCGAGGAGCGCCCTGCTCTCGTCGAGAGCCGCTTTTGCTTTTTTATATTCGCGGAATTTTTCGACGACGGGGGTTATGCGTTTTTGCTCCTTGAGGAGTTTGCGGTATTGTTCGATATCCGAGACAACGGCGGGGTCGAAGAGCTTTGTCTCGATTTCTTCGAATTTTTCTTCTATATTTTTAAGTTTGTCGAGCATAATCAGACAGCTCCGTTTTCTTCATCCCGAAGGATTCTGCGAATATTTTTCTCCACCTTTACGCGGGTGTTCATAATCTCGTGCCCGCAGCCCTCGCAGCGGATTTTGAAATCCGCGCCGATGCGCAGCACAAGAAAGGTATCCGAGCCGCAGGGGTGTTTTTTCTTCATAACAAGGCGGTCGCCCGTTCTGACATCCATATTGACTCTCCGTTCCGTCAGCCGGAATACGCCGGCTTATCAGTCTGAAATAAAAGTATATCATAAAGGGAGTAATAATTCAATAAATTATAATTTTTAAATAAATTTATTTAATACAATATATATAATGACACGGATAACGGCGGACGCAAAGAAAAAACGAAAATTTTATTACCGGCGGGCGCAGGAGAGAAAAACACATTATATATTAATATGTATTGACAGGAGGGCACAACATCTTGTTGAAACGGCGAAAAAGAAACACCCGGGAGCGTTGAGAGAAGGGTAAAAAAAGGAAAAAATAAATGTTGACAGAGGGGGAGGTATGTGATATATTAATCGAGCGCCCGTGAAGAAGGGGAGCTTCTGAGCGGGTAAATAGCACCTTGAAAATTAAAC
>JAEEYU010000044.1 GCA_016288315.1 Clostridiaceae bacterium
GCCGCAGGCGAAGAATCTCCCATAGTAGGGGCGATTATCAATCGCCCGCCGCCTTAACCTCAATTTCAGACAGAACAACGCCCGCCGTTTTAATTGCAATTTCCTAAAAAAACTGTCATTCTGAGCCGCAGGCGAAGAATCTCCCATAGTAGGGGCGATTATTAATCGCCCGCTTTTTTATTGCAATCTATCCAAGAAACCCCTGTCATTCTGAACCCGCAGGGCGAAGAATCTCATAAACCTCACCCCCCCTCGCAACCCGTAGGGGCGATTATCAATCGCCCGCTTTTATTGCAGTTTATCCGAAAACCCCTGTCATTCTGAGCCGCAGGCGAAGAATCTCATATTGCAGGTGAATAATCCCCCATAGCCTCGCCTTATAGGGGCGCGGGTGTCCGGCGGACACCTCTGCGAAGCAGAAGCGCCGACCGAGCCGGCAGGCGAGACGGTGGCTTGACCGCTTGCGGTCAAGACGGAAGGGTCAAAAACTGCCTTTAACCTCAATCTCCCCCGCAACCCGTAGGGGCGATTATCAATCGCCCGCTTTTATTGCAATCTATCCAAGAAACCCCTGTCATCCTGAGCCGCAGGCGAAGAATCTCACAACCCGCAAAACCCTTAAAAAGGAAAAACAGCCGCCCGAAGCGACTGTTTCCCAAAAGAGAAATCCAAGAAAGGAAGATAAAATCAAAAAAGTGAGTTGTCTTTCTGTTTCATTGTCTGTATTTTACACCAACAACTTTACAAAGTTGTATATAAATTGTGAAAAGTTTTTGACTTTTTATGATTTATTTTATTAATAGAGTAATCAACGGTCATAATCCCGCTGTCAGAAATCAACCTGTTCCCCAAAAAACAGAGCGGGGTTCTTCCCCGCTCCGTCGGTTATTCACTTGTCTCACGCATAAACAATCAGCGCAATAATGTCAACGGTCTCCTCCGTGCGGTTCGCAATGGAGTGCGACGTCTCCGCCGGGCATACGAGCACGTCGCCGGGCTTCGCCTCAACCCATTTGTCCCCGTCTTTGTATGTCGGGCAGCCGCGTTCAACCACAAAAATCTCGCTGTCGCCCTCGTGAACGTGTTCACCGATTGAGCAGCCCGGCTCAAGCGTGATTCTCGCAAAAAGGCGGCCCTTGCCGAGGAGCTCGTCCTTGCCGACAAAATTTGTTATTTTTACCGTGCCGTCGCCCGCGCGCATGTGCTCACGCAGCTCAACTGCGCAGTCTTTCTCTTTAATAACCATATTTTTTCTCCTTATGCCGCCGTAAATTCAATTTCCTGCGATGTCGCAGTCCTGCGGTATGCGCTCTCCGCCCTGACGGTCAGCTTGTATGTCTTTCCGCTCTCAAGAGTGTCCGCGCCTAAGCGGAAATCCGCCGTGTCATCGTCGTCAAACACAAAGTAGTCGTCAACAAACTTGTCCGAGAACACCTTTTTGCCGCTCTCATCCCTGATTGTAACCGTGTAGTTGTGGACTATATATCCCTCTGCGGGCTGCGCCTCATCAAACGAGAGAATCCACTCACCGCCGTCGTTTTTATGAGCGGATGCTGTCATATCCTTTGCAAAAACAGGTGCTTCATCGTGCGCCTTTCTGTTTTTGTAGGTGTATGCAAAGGTGGAGGGGTCGTTCGCGTCTTCAATGTAGTAGTCGCAAAAACAGGTCCCGCTGAAAACGTCAAATCCGCGAATGCGAACACTGCCGTCGGAGTCCGCCTCAATTACGGTTATCTGCGCCGCAATGTCATATCCGTCGGGGTGATGCCCGGGCAGTAAGTTTTTGTCCGTCTCAAACGTCGCCATGGCGCCGCAGCCGATTGCCGTGTATTTGCCCTGGAATATGCTCCTCGGGTCGTTCATCGGGAAGTGTGAATGTCCTGAAAAATCAACGATTCCGGGGTGCCTGTTGAATATCGGGTTGAGCTGCGGATCGCCCCAGTAGGTGCTGCCGTAAACCGTGCCCCAGGCGTGCGGATGCTGGAACACAAAAACCGCCTTGTCGCCCGATTTCTTCTGTGCTTCTGTCAGAGCGTCGTCAAACCATTTGAGCGAGGAGGGCGTAAATGTCCACTCCGTCATGGAGCGCTCGCCCGAAAAAGCAACAAATGAAAAGCCGTTTATCTCAGTCACCGTGTCGGGGTCCTGATTGAAATGCTTTAAAAAGTATTCTTTATAATTGTCGTTCTTGAATTCGTGATTTCCGTGTATGTTGATAAGCACCGTGTCGTCGCGCACGTGCTCGCTCAGCGTCTTTGCAAAGTTCTCGTAATCGCCCTCTCCGCCTACGCTTGAGAAGTCGCCGAGGGTGAAAAATCCGTCAACGCCCGCATAAGTCTCATCGTTGTCAAACATCTCGTAGGCAGTGTCAACTGCGGCGGCAACATTGTCGTTGCGGTTGTGCGAGTCGGTAAAGGCAACAACCCTCACCTCGGGCACAAAATCCTCCGGCGTTACGGGGATGTCCGTCACCCTGCCGCCCGCAATCATGGCAAGCTGCGAGGGCAGAACAACCGTCAGCACCATAAAAACGCCGAAAACAACGCCAACAATCCAGTTCTTGATTTCAATCAGTGTTCCCATATCCATAAGACAGAACTTCCCTTCCTTTGATTATTTTATTTCTCCCAGAGCGTTTGCTATTCTCGCAAGGTCTTCCCTGTCGTAGAAGTCAATCTGAATAGTTCCGCTCTCCTTTTTGCCGGCAACAAGAACCTTTGTCTTCCTGCCGAGCGCGGCCTCAAGCGTCAGCTCAACCTCGTCAAAATAGGAGTCCCTCGCCGCAGTGCGCGCGGCAGTCTTCTTTTTCGGAGCCGCCGTAAGCGTTTTAACAAGCTTTTCCGTCTCGCGCACCGAGAGTTTTTTTGCAATTATCGTTCTCGCCGCTTCGATTATTGTCTTATCGTCGTCTATCGCAGCGAGAGCCCTTGCGTGCCCTGCCGAAAGTGCTCCGGATGACACGCTCTCAAGCACCTGCGTCGGGAGCTTCAGCAGCCGCAGGGAGTTTGCAACAGCGGGGCGTGATTTCCCCACCCTGTCGCTCACCTGCTCCTGTGTCAGACCGTAGTCATCCATAAGCTTGCGGAAGCCCTGCGCCTCTTCAACGGGGTCAAGGTCGGCTCTCTGCAGGTTTTCAACCAGCGCAAAAACCGATGCCTCTTCATCCGTCATCTCTTTTATCACAACGGGAACCTCGCTCAGACCCGCCGCCCTTGCCGCTCTCCAGCGGCGTTCACCTGCCACAAGGCGGTATGTTCCGTCGGGCATCGGGCGCACAAGCAGCGGCTGCAGAACACCGTGAGCCGCTATGCTCTGTGCGAGCTCCGTCAGTTTTTCGTCGTCAAATTTCTTTCTCGGCTGTTCCTTGTTCGGAATAATATCCATAAGCTTCAGGCGCACGGAGGCGCTTGAAGACAGATCTTCGGTTGCGTTGTCTATGAACAGGGCGTCAATTCCCTTGCCCAGTCCGCCTTTTTTTGCTGCCATTTTTATCTCCTGCCCTTCACTGTCTGTTTCTTTGCGCAAACTCTTCTGCAAGCGCCGTATATGCCGCAGCGCCGCGGGAGGCCTTGTCATAATAGATAACGGGCTGACCGTAGCTCGGCGCCTCGCTCAGACGCACGTTGCGCGGTATCACCGTCGAATACACCTTCTTCGGGAAGCATCTTTTAACCTCCGCCACAACCTGCTGTGTGAGGTTCAGCCTCCCGTCAAACATCGTGAGCACAACGCCCTCCATCTCAATATAGGGGTTGTAGAGGCGTTTCACCGTGCGGACGGTGTTTACAAGCTGTGAAAGCCCTTCGAGAGCGTAGTATTCGCACTGAATCGGCACAAGCAGCGAGTCCGCCGCCGTCAGAGCGTTTACGGTAATAAGCCCCAGTGATGGCGGGCAGTCGAGAAAGATAAAATCAAAATCATCCTTCACGGGCGCCAGCGCGATTTTAAGGCGCGCCTCCCTCTTGTCGATTGCCGCAAGCTCAAGCTCCGCGCCCGCCAGCTCCATGTTCGACGGCATAACAAACACATTCTTGTATGGCGTGCTGAGAATAACGTCCTTTGCGGGCGTGCCGTTTACAAGCGCGTCATAGGCGGAGGCGGTAAGCCCTCTTTTGTTTATTCCGAGACCGCTTGTCGAATTTCCCTGCGGGTCAACGTCGGCGAGCAGAACCCTCCTGCCCATAGCGCCGAGAGCGGCGGCAAGGTTTACGGCAGTTGTGGTTTTGCCCACTCCGCCCTTCTGGTTGACAAGCGCAATTGTTTTACCCAATGTCTATCATCCTTTTCATTTTGTTTCAGATTCTGTGCAGCAGGTTGAGCGCCTTGTTTGCAAGCGGCTTGAAAACAAGATAGAACTCTCCGCAGTAGCAAACAAATGTCGAGCCCAGACTCTGCTTGTATCGGTGCAGCCCGTAGTGCGGATTGTCCGGCTCGGGGAAGCCCTCAACGCCCCGCAGGTCAAAGTATTTTATGCCTTCGTCAACGGCGTGGCACTGCATTTTCCACTGCAGAAACTCGTTCGGGTGGTTCTTCAACCTGTCCTGGTCGGAGCAGCCATACATATACCACATCCTGTTGCCGAGCTCAACCGCAAAGGTTGCCGCAACGGGGTCTCCGTCCTCCTCCGCTATCCAGAACGACGCTCCCTCGAGGTCGTTTATAAATGAGGTGTAATATTTCGTGCTGTGCGGCTTAAAACCGTTCTTTTCGCCCGTCTGCCTCATCATCTCAACAAAGGCGGGTATGTCCTTTTCCGTCCCCATTCGCAGGGTCAGATTCTTTTCCGATTTCTTTATGTGCCCCTTCATCGTGCGGTGGTAAATCGCAAAAAGGTCCTCGTGCGTGTGTATTGCGCTCAGGTCGGTGACGTATGCAACTCTCGGGTTGGAGAGCGAAAAATCCGCCGCCGTGTTCACCGTAAAGCCCATCTCTTTTGTCAGCGCAAGAAAATCGCCGTTCTCGTTCAGAATCATCGGGTCGATTTTGAGCACCATGGCGTTCTTCTCTTTTGCCAGCGCCTTCGCCGCCTCAATGAGCTCTCTGAACGTGTCAAAGTCGTCCTCGTCAAACAGCGGCCCTCTCGGCGAGTAGAGGCGCGTCATATTCGTGTGATTGATTTTCGAAATCAGCACGCACATAACGCCCTTTATGTTTTTCTCTTCATCCCGGCAGATTATTCCCGCCCAGCCGTCGTAGTTCTTGACCCTTCCCCACGACGATGTCTGCTCAAAATGGCATTTTTCGTGCGCGCGCACAAAGGCGTCAATTTCGCCTGCGTGCTCTATGTCAACAATCTCTGTCATTTCCTGTCTCCTTAATCGGCAATCAGATTGTGTTTTGCGAGTATTCCCGCAATCTTTCTGCCGCCCGGCAGCGTGATTATGTCATCCTTGCGTATCGCCTTGAACAGCAGCACGGTAACAATGTAGATAACCGCCGCCGCCGCTATTGCCGCAAGGGTCGAAAATGTGTTGCCGTTTAATATGCTGTCGGAGCTTCCCGCCGGCAGAATGCGCGACGCCAGGGCGTAAACCCCGTATGCTCCCGCAAGACTCAGTCCCGTGCAGGCAAGCGGACGCACAACAATATTTATAAAGCTCACCTTCGCTCCCGTCAGCTTTAACAGACGGTTCAGGTTCACCGCAACAACCGTCACATAGAACAGCACCGTGCCAATGAGAGCGCCGTAGATGTTTATGCGGTAGTTGCCTACAAAGATGTAGTTGCAAACTATTTTAAGCACAGCCGCCACGCACACCGTCTTTGCCGGTATGTCGCTTCTGCCTATCGCCTGCAGCATGTTCGTAATCGGGGTTGAAACGCCGATTACCAGCATCGCAATGCCGTATATGGCCATAATCGGAGCTACTATCGCTATCGAGTCGGAGCTCGAGCCCCTGCCGTAGATTATCGTTAAAATCGGCTTCGCCATAACCGCCATACCGCCGCCAACGGGCATCGCTATAAGCATAGCCATACGCAGAACGGTCTCGATTATGTTCCTGATTTCGTCCTTTTTGACCTGCGTCCACGCCGTGGCAAGAGCGGGCAGAGAGCTTAAACCGAGCTGAACGGTTATCATCGGCACAAGCCCCTTGAAGTCAAGCGCCATACCGTAGGAGCCCCAGAGGTATTTTATAACCTCGTTCTTCTCTTTTATGTTTAATCTGCCTCTCGCTATAGCGGCGTCAAAAGACGCTTTGAACATGTTTTTGATGTATTCAAAGCCCTCCGGCGATTCAACCGCAGTCTTGAGCCGCGCCTGAATGGTCGCCGTGTCAATAAGGTTCGTTATGTTGAGCACAAGGGCGGAGATAATCATCGGCACCGCGATTTTTATCATCAGCCGTCCCAGCTCCCTGTCCGTCTTGTCGCAGGGCGTGCTCTCAAGCTCCTCTTTTGTAAAGCCCGTTCCTCTTATGCGGAAGTAGATTGCCAGGAATATCGTGCTCGCAACTGAACCGCATGTAACGCCGAAAACAGCGCCCGCCGCCGCCCAGGGGACTATTGCGCCGTTTGCCTCAATGTTGTTTGTAACAATCGTGCCGAATACCGTCGCCTGCGCGCCGCCCGAAGCGGCCATGCCCGCCGTGTATTGCGACATTCCGATTGTCTGAATAATCTTGATAAAAACAAGTCCGAAGCAGAGTTTTCCGAGCGCCTCAATAACCTGCGAAATGCCCGTGGGCATCATGTTCGCCCTGCCCTCGTAGTAGCCGCGGTATGCGGACATGTAGTAGCAGAAAAAGATTGACGGAGCTATGCACAGCAGGGCGGGTATGTTTCGCACGTTGGCTATGTATTTTGCGTAAGGGTAGGTGATTGCAAACATAAACAGCGTGCCCGCAAGACCGACAATGAAGAAGATTTTTTTGGAAACCTTCTGCACCCTGAGCGTCTCGCCGTATTGCCCCTTCGCCGCCGCATCGGCAACCATCTTCAGAACGGCCACCGAAAGTCCCGACATAGCTATTGAGAATATGGGCGTATAGACCTCGTAGGCGGAGTTGAAATAACCTCTGCCGACGGTGCCGAGCATATCCGTCATCGGAATTTTGAAAATAACGCCTATTATTTTAACAAGTATAGTTGACGCAACAAGAATCATCGCGCCGTTCATCATAGACTGTCTGCCCTGATTTTTCATTGAATTCTTCCTTTTTAAAAAGAGATTTCACAAAAAACAATATTCAAATTAATATACCATATAACACCAAAAAAGTCTATATTTTATTATAATTAAAAACCTCTTCGTCGAAAACAACGGAGAGGTTTTATCTTATTTGATTTTTCCTTCAGTTATATAAAAAGACTTTTTTATAAATTTTTCATAATCATTTAATATAACACTGCTGTCAAAATTGTCATTGATTTTATTTGAGTAGCTCATAAAGTCAGAATCGTTCACTATTGACAAATAGTAGTCAGCATATTCTTCTTCATCTTTGTATTGATAATTGATTCTTTTTTCTTTCAGTTTAAGCAGTATAAACAGCGTTTTGTCCGGTGTGTGAAAAAACGCATCCGGATTATCTTTTGATAACTCAAAGTATTTCCCCAAATTGTTTTCACTGATTACATCATATCTTTGAAATATTCCACCCTCTTTATAATACGGAACTTTCTCGAAAATAATAAAAATCTGAAAATACGGTATTGATTTTGCCCGGATGTTTGCTGTCTCGCCCAGCATGTTTTCAAAATAGTTGTTGCTGTTCTGCGCATAGTTTCTCATTACAAATTTTACAGCATAACCGGCTACGGTTTTGCCGTCTTTTGAAACCGTAATGTCAACATTTTTCGGATAATACCTGCCGATTATTTTCCCCTCTTTATCATTTCCGATACCTTGCGACTGAACTTTGTAATCGTTTCCGAAAATTTCTTGAACATCCTTTGCAATATGTCCGTGCAGTGTTTTCAGTTTTGCCGTGCTTCTCGATGTTCCGACATCAAGATATGTTTTGAAGGATTCTTTTATTACTTTTAAAAACTGTTCATTTGTAAGCATAAAGCCCTCCTTCAAGCGAAAAAACATAATCCAGATACGCTTTAATGTCTTTTGACGAAAATGTATAATATCCGCCGCTTTTGTATTTCCCCAAGTATTTTATATATCGTATAAACTCTTTTGTTTTTAACGATGAAACAATATCTTTGTAGTCAACATTTTCACTCAGAATATACAAGCCGCTGTAAACGCCAACGCCGGCAGGAGCAAAAACAAACTTTAAATCGTTTTCATCACGAATCAGTGTGTTTATCGACAATTTATCTTTAAAAGTATCATTTAAAGCCTGACTTCTGCCATAGGCATACCAAAAATCATTCCCGTTTCTTTCGTTGCTTCTTGCAGTCAGCTTTTCTTTATTTGAAATCAAGTATTGGTATAATTCCGGCTCATTTTTCAATTCTTTCTCTGAAACCAATTTTGCGTTTTTATCATAAGGGTAAATTATTTTTCGGGTAATTCCTTTTGATGATTTTATAACTGGAATAATATATTTCGATTCAAAGCTGAAATCATTTATAAAGACACCGTCACACAAAGTTGCATAGCCGTTTTTAACATAAATATCACTTTTTTTATTGTTAGTGATAATTTTACACAGCCGTTTCAGGTCTTCAGCCGGGGCAAAATAATAATTATCAGCTATGTAATAGTTTTGATTTTTTAAAGTGTCAACATAATAAGGTATTTTGTTCTTTTCATCAAAACAATAAAAATCCACATCCGGAGTCTTTTTGTTTTTTTGCAAAACAGTTATCGCAGTGTATGTTGTCGCCTCAAATGCCTGATAATGTTTCAAATCCAGAACATACTTAATCAAGTTTTCTTCGGCTAAAAACTTTCTCATATAAGCGCCTGCTAAACTGTTAAAATAAGAACTCGGCGTAATATAACCTAAGATGCCTTTTTCCGATAACATTTTTAATCCAATTTCAAAAAACACAATGAATAAATCGGTCATTCCGTTTTGTGAAAAAGTGAAAGTTTTTATTTTTTCAAAATTTGAACCTAAATTATGGACTCTTACATAAGGCGGGTTGCCTAAAACAAAGTCCATTTTGCCGTCATAATTATTGATATTAAGTGTATCGGCGCATAAAATATCCCAGTCAACTGATGAAACACCATATTTTTCAGCAGTTTTTGAAACATTTTGAACGCTTTTAAGTCTTTCAGCAGAATCAATTTCAATTCCATGAATATAAACAGACAAATCCTCTTTTAATTCTTTAATGCTGTAATTGTTGTTTAAAGCTTCACTGCAATATCTATCTACAATTTGAACTAAAAATGCACCGTCACCGCAACTGTTGTCAATAACATGTTTTTTTAATATCTGTTTTCCAAAATATCCGGATAAATTTAAAATGTTGTCAACAATATAAGCCGGAGTATAAATCCGACCCGCTTCTTTTTTTGTTAATGTGGCATTGTCCTTGTTGTTCATACAAACTCCGAAAAAAACAGCTTTGCACCTATATAGGTGCAAAGTCATTATACAGAGTTGGTATAGTTATGTCAACAAATATTTGCACCTGCTCAGGTGCAGAGAGGTTGGCTGGATGAACTCCGAAATTGAGAAGAAAATCGGCAGCAATATACGGTCTTTGCGTGAAAGAAAAGGAATTACTCAAGAAATTCTTTCCGCAAAGCTTCAGGTTGCCGGCTGTGATATTACAAGAAGTGCTCTTGCAAAGATTGAGGTCGGTCAAAGGCATCTTTACCCGGACGAAATCTTGCAAATCAAGACTATTCTTAATGTAAGCTTTGATGATATTTTTAAACAATAAAAGTAAAGCGGGGATTTACCCCGCTTTTTTATTGCAATTTATCCAAGAACCCCTGTCATTCTGAGCGAAGCGAAGAATCTCATCCCTGCCTCCCCTCTCAGGGGCGCGGGTGTCCGGTGGACACCTCTGCGAAGCAGAAGCGCCGACCGACCCGCAGGCGAGACGTAAGACTCAAAAACCGCATTCAACCTCAATCTCCGCCCCCCGCAAAAATCTTCTTCTTGATAATACCCCTGCGTATTGCTATAATTAAAAAAACTCACAATCTCTCCGGGAGGCGAAAACGTGAATTCATCCACAAACGCTGTCTTCATGGCAGGGGCGTCACGCGCGGATATCACACCGCCCGTCGGCACCTGCCTTTACGGCTACTGCCCCGGCTGGCAAAGCGACAAGGTCGGCGACCCTCTCGACGCCACCGCCTTTGCTGTCAGCCAGAACGGCGAAACAGCCCTCATCATCTCCCTTACCGTCGGCGACCTGCAAACAGAGCTCTCCGATGAGATAAGGGCAAAAACAGCGCAGGAAACGGGAGTTGACGCAAAAAATATCATCCTCGCCGCCACGCACACCCATTCCGCCCCCAACGTCTCGGGCGCAGAGGGCTGGGGCGACGTTGACCGCCCCTATGTCGATTCAATCTTCCTCCCTGCAATAATCAGAGCCGCCCGCGAGGCAGTCGGCTCATTAAAACCCGCCGAGGTTGCTTACTCGTCGGTCAGAAGCGAAGTCGGCATAAACCGCCGTCAGGAGATGCCCGACGGCTCAATCTGTCTCGGGCAGAATCCTTATGGCAGCTTCGACCCCGGAATGACCTTCATCGCCGTCAGAGAGGCGGGCGGCGGCAAGGGTATAATCAACATTATCCACTACGGCTGTCACGGCACGGCAGGCGGGCACAACCGCGAAATATCACGCGACTGGCCCGGCGTCATGTGCGACAGGGTGGAGAACGTCACCGGCACCCTCACCGCCTTCTTCAACGGCACCGTCGGCGACACAGGCCCCCGCCTGACAAACGGGCAGACCGTCGGCGACTATTCACATATAAAGGAGCTCGGCTCGGTTGCCGCCTTCGACGCCGTCAGAGCCATGCGCTCGCTCGGTCAGTTCAGCCCGGGACATCTTGAAATCTTTTCGGGCACCGCCCGTCTTCCCTACAAAAAAATGCCCTCTCCCGGGGATGTCGCAAACGCCCTGCGTGAATACGGCGACGGCAGCGGCCTTACCAACATCTCCGCCCTCAAATACAAGCACCTCTGTGATGTCCGCGACTTTCTCGCAAACGGCGGCAGCGCCCGCAGCGCTCTCGATCTCCCGTCAACCTTTA
>JAEEYU010000045.1 GCA_016288315.1 Clostridiaceae bacterium
AACGCTGTCATTTTTATAAGCGTTTTCATAAACCGCCTGTTTTAATTCCAGCAAATGGTTTTCAAGCGGATATGCCGTAACAAGCACTCCTCCCGGCTTCAGAACTCTTCTGAATTCCGCAAACGCTCCGGGGGAGAATATGTTCAGAACAATGTCGACGATTTCCGGTTTTAACGGCATATCAAAAACGCTTGCAACCGCATATTGAATGTCTCCGCCGGCTTTTGCCGCCAAAGCAACAGCGTCTTTTGATATGTCTATTCCGCCCGCCTGCGAAAGTGCGCCTTTTTGCCGGAGAGCTTTTGTTACCGCACGTGTGTAATAGCCCTCTCCGCAGCCCGCATCTATCAGAACCGAGGGCTTGTCAATAAGATGCACAAGGTCGTCGCATAAGCGGTCGCACAGCTCGGCGTAAAATCCCTTTTCAAGAAAATCGCGCCTCGCTCTTACCATCAGTCTGTCATCACCGTGGTGCTTTTCAGATGACTGATTCGATTGCAGAAGGTTTACATATCCCTGCCTGGCAATGTCAAAACAGTGCCGGTTTCCGCAGTAAAAAGAACTGCCTTGTCTTTCAAGCGCCTCTCCGCACTTAGGGCAAATAAAAAGTGAACTCATTTCTTTACGCTGTTTTTCTCAATTTCACTTATCATATACCTTCCGACCTTCACCATAAATTCAAGGCAGGGCACAATGAGAGCGTCGGGGAATTTCTTTAAAAAATTGTCGGCTTCATAGGTGAAATTACCTTTATATCCGATTTCACCCAACGCCTCCAGAACCTCATCCCATTTTATGCTTCTCGTGTAAGGCAGAGTGTGGTTGTCGTCAATATTGTTGTTGTCGTGAATATGCAGGCAGGTCACCCTGTGCGCACCCATCTTTTTTATCATTGTCGCCGCATCGCTGCCTACAAGACCGCAGTGTCCTATGTCAAGGCAGGCGGTGAAGTGCTGCGGGTCAAGCGAGTCAATGTAGCGGTTGAAATCATCTGCAAGACTGCAGATATTCGGTATTATTTTCCTCGTCTCTTTGTCGCGGCCCCACATATTTTCAAGCGCAATCTTAACTCCGTGCTTCTGCGCCAGAGGCAGAAGCGTCTCATAATATCTCATATTGATATCATACTGGTCTTTCCCTGCCGCAACCGGGTGAACAACACACGCCTTTGCGCCGAGAATACCGCTTATCTCAATGGCGCGTTCAACTCTCGGCATAGTCTTTTTGCTGTATGCCTCGTCGCCGACTCTGAACGGAGGAAACGGGGCGTGGCTCTGCTCAAATGTGACACCGTAGCTTTCTGCGATTTTTCTTAAACTCTCCGCGTGAGCGGCGTATTGTGATGTGTTTAAAATGTCATCGTCGTTGTCCATACAGAACATAGAATAATCTATTCCGTCAAAGCCCGCTTCGCAAAGCATACGGATGGCTTTTTCATCGCCGTATCTTATGTTGAGATTGTCGGTCTGAGTAACAAGTTTCATTTAATCACCCGGTTATTAATTAATAATACGGCAGAGCAGTTGTTTTGCTCTGCCGTCTGAATTGTTTTATGCCGTTACTTTCTTTGCTTCAATATATTTGATAATATTTGAAACATTTGCGTATGCCGTGAAGCTGTCTCCGTCGATTTCAACGAGCGTGGGCGCCTGCATAATGTTGAACCTGTCGCAAAGGTCGGGCTCTTCATCCGCAAGAATCACTTTGTATTCGATTCCCGCGCGGTCAAGCTGAGTCTTTGCTATCATACAGTTGGGGCAGGTCTTTGTTGTGAAAAGCAGAAGTCCGCTCTGACCCGTTGACTCAATGTTGCTCTCTTTTTCGGCGGTTTCAACGGCTCTCGCGTGTGATTTTTTAAGAACCGATGTTCCTATATCATAAACCTTGCGCTCTTTATATTCCTGCGCCTTGCCGTCGTTCCAGTTCTGAACGGGGCGGTAGTAACCGGTAATACGGCTGTAAACTTCAGTTGCCTCTCCGCAGTGCGGGCATACAGTCTGCTCGCCTGCAAGGTAGCCGTGGTTCTTGCATACCGAGTATGTGGGCGAAAGGGTGTAGTAGGGCAGTGTGTAGTTTTCTGCAATCTTGCGAACAAGGTTTGCGGCAGCTTTCCAGTCGGGGAGCTTCACGCCGAGGAAGGCATGGAATACAGTGCCCGATGTGTAAAGAGTCTGCAGGTCGTCCTGAATGTCAAGCGCATCGAAAATGTCCGATGTGAAGCCGACGGGCAGGTGTGAGCTGTTGGTGTAGTAGGGTGTTCCGCCCGGCTCTGCCGCCGTGATTATGTCGGGATATCTCTCAACATCGTGCTTTGCAAAACGGTAGGTTGTCGATTCTGCGGGAGTCGCCTCAAGGTTGTAGAGGTCGCCATACATCTCCTGATAGTCGGAGAGTCTTTCGCGCATGTGGTTGAGAACGTCTTTTGTGAACTCCTGAGTCTCTTTTGTCGTGAGGTCGGAGCGCAGCCATTTTGCGTTGAGACCGACTTCGTTCATACCGATAAGACCGATTGTCGAGAAGTGGTTTGCAAATGTGCCGAGGTAACGTTTTGTGTAGGGGTAAAGTCCTTCGTCAAGGAGCTTTGTGATAATTGTGCGCTTAACCTTAAGCGAGCGTGCCGCAAGGTCCATAAGCTTGTTAAGACGCTTGTAGAAATCTTCGGGGCTGTCCGAAAGGTAAGCTATTCTCGGCATGTTGATTGTAACAACGCCTACCGAGCCGGTGCTCTCGCCGCTGCCGAAGAAGCCGCCGCTCTTCTTGCGGAGCTCTCTGAGGTCAAGGCGTAGACGGCAGCACATGCTTCTCACGTCGCTGGGTTCCATGTCGGAGTTGATGTAGTTTGAAAAATAAGGTGTGCCGTATTTTGAGGTCATCTCAAAGAGAAGCTTGTTGTTCTCTGTCTCGGACCAGTCGAAATCTCTTGTGATTGAATATGTCGGTATGGGATACTGGAAACCTCTGCCGTTAGCGTCGCCTTCAATCATTATTTCGATAAACGCCTTGTTTATCATATCCATTTCGGCTTTGCAGTCCTTGTATTTGAAATCGACTTCCTTGCCGCCGATAATGGCGTTCTGCTCCGCAAGGTCGGCGGGAACAGTCCAGTCAAGCGTGATGTTTGAGAATGGTGCCTGAGTGCCCCATCTTGAAGGCGTGTTTACGCCGTAAACGAAGGACTGAATGCACTGCTTGACCTCTTTGTATGACAAGTTGTCAACCTTTACAAAGGGAGCAAGGTAAGTGTCAAAAGATGAGAACGCCTGAGCGCCCGCCCACTCGTTCTGCATAATGCCGAGGAAGTTTACCATCTGGTTGCAGAGGGTTGAAAGGTGGCTCGCGGGGGAGGAGGTAATCTTGTTGGGAACGCCGCCGAGACCTTCCTGAATAAGCTGG
>JAEEYU010000046.1 GCA_016288315.1 Clostridiaceae bacterium
GATGAGGGGGATCGAACCCCTTACCTCTTGAATGCCATTCAAGCGCTCTCCCAAGTGAGCTACACCCCCGTGAAAGTTAAAGCATTTCGAATGCTTGACTATATTATCACAGTTTTTTAAAAAAATCAATAGCGAATTTTGATATTTTAAAATGCCAGCGGAACAACAGTCCAAAACAGCTGGAAAAAACAAAAAGCACCGCTTTTGCAGTGCTTTTTCCTGGTGATCCACCGGGGACTCGAACCCCGGACACCTTGATTAAAAGTCAAGTGCTCTACCGCCTGAGCTAGTGGATCGTTTTGCTGAGTGCCTTGATATCATACAACATTGAATAGTCAATGTCAAGAATTTTTTTGATTTTTTCAAAAATAAATATTATTCTCTTTTTCATAATAGTTCCGGCTGCGAAATAATTTTTATATTTTGTGGTTTTTGCCTTTGTAAGTCTTGAAATATGACAATATAAAGTATATAATCAAAAAGATAAGATTATTCAACCGGAGGTTAATTATGAAGCTTACAATGTCACAGGCTCTCGTTAAATTCCTTGACAACCAGTATGTCAGCTTTGACGGAGTTGAAACAAAATTCGTTGACGGCATTTTCGGCATTTTCGGCCACGGCTGCGTTGTCGGTCTCGGTCAGGCGCTCGAGCAGGGCGGCCACAACCTTAAATTCTATCAGGGCCACAATGAGCAGGGCATGGCTCACGCGGCAATCGGCTTTGCAAAGCAGAACTGCCGCCGCAAAATAATCGCCTGCACGTCGTCAATAGGTCCCGGCGCCCTCAATATGGTTACCGCCGCAGGCACCGCAACAGCCAACAGAATACCTCTTCTTCTCCTCCCCGGCGACACATTCGCCTGCCGCCAGCCCGACCCGGTGCTTCAGCAGATTGAACAGCCCACCGGCTACTCAACAACCGCAAACGACGCCTTCAAAGCCGTCTGCAAATACTGGGACAGAGTCGTGCGCCCCGAGCAGCTTATGACCGCCTGCCTCAATGCGTTCAGAGTGCTTACCGATCCCGCTGAAACAGGCGCCGTCTGCCTTGCAATGCCTCAGGATGTTGAAGGTGAAGCGTTCGATTACCCCGATTATTTCCTCCAGAAAAGAGTCTGGTATATTGACAGAAGAAGCGCTTCAACCCGCGAAATCAACAGAGCTGTCAAGCTCATCGCTTCAAGCGAAAAGCCCCTGCTTATCGTAGGCGGCGGCGTCACCTATTCCGAGGCGTGGGATACCGCAAAAATATTTGCCGAAAAGTTCAATATTCCCATCGGCGAAACCCAGGCGGGCAAAGGCAATATCCGCTGGGATCATCCGCTTAACCTCGGCGGCATAGGCGTAACAGGCGGTCCCGCCGCAAACGCCCTCGCAAAGCAGGCGGATCTCATAATCGCCGTCGGCACAAGACTCACCGACTTCACCACCTCATCAAAATGGCTTTTCCAGAATCCCGATGTTAAAATTCTTACAATAAACGTCTCGTCATTCGACGCTTTCAAAATGGATGCAGTCTCCGTTATTTCTGATGCCAAAGGCGCTCTGCTTGATATTATGGGCGGCCTTATGGATGAAGAATATTACTCCGACTGGGGCGAAGAAATAGCAGATGCGAAGAGCGCATACAACGCCGAGGTTGACCGCAATTACAGCGTCTATCTTCAGGATGCTCTCTCGCAGACCCGCGCCCTCGGTGAGATAAACAAACTCATCGCTCCCGACTCAATAGTTGTCGGCTCGTCGGGCAGTCTTCCCGGATGCCTCCAGCGTCTTTGGCGTTCGTCAAGACCCAAATCATACCACGTTGAATACGGCTTCTCCTGCATGGGCTATGAAGTCTGCGCCGCCCTCGGCGTAAAGCTTGCCGAGCCCGACAGAGAGGTTTACACAATGGTAGGCGACGGCTCCTTCCTTATGCTTCACAGCGAGCTTTACACAGCTGTTATGGAGCACGCCAAAATCAATGTTATGCTCTTTGACAATTCCGGCTGGGGCTGCATCGAGAACCTCCAGAACAACCAGGGCACCGACACCTTCGGCACAAGGTTCCAGGAGCGCAACCCCGTTACGGGTATGCTTGACGGTCCCATCGTTCCCGTCGATTACGCAAAAATCGCCGAGGGCTACGGCTGCAAGGCATACAGAGTCAACAATATCAAAGATTTACGCGAAGCTCTTGCGGATTCCAAAAAGCAGGAGGGTCCCGTTCTCTTCGACATCAAAGTCGCCCACGGCAGCATGAGCGACGGTTATGACGCCTGGTGGCGTGTCGGCGTTGCCGAGGTTTCCGAGAGCGAAAGAGTCCGCCTCGCATACGAAGAGATGCAGGAGAATATCGAAAAAGCAAGACTTTATTAATTCATTTGTAAACAAGGAGAAACAACAATGCTCAATAAAGAAAAAGTCAGTCTCGCAATAGCCCCCATCGCCTGGACAAACGACGACCTTCCCGACCTGGGAGCGGAAAATACATTTGAACAGTGCGTCAGCGAAATGGCGCTCAGCGGCTTTACAGGCAGCGAAATCGGCAACAAATACCCCAAGGATGTCGAAACACTCAAGCACAAGCTCGATGTCAGAGGTATGAGAATCTGCAACGCCTGGTTCTCCTCCCTTCTTCTCTCTGAGGGCTATGACGCCACAATCGAAGCGTTCATCAAACACAGAGATTTCCTTTATGCTCTCGGCGCAAGGGTAATCGGCGCATCCGAGCAGGGCAACTCAATTCAGGGCAAGCCCGTCAGCATCTTCGGCGAAAAGCCCGTCTATACAGACGAGCAGTGGGCTCTTATAGCAAAGGGCTTCAACGAGATGGGCAGACTCGCAAAAGAAAAGGGTATGTATTTCACAATCCACCACCATATGGGCACGGGCGTGCAGACCTCCGAAGAAATTGACAAGCTTATGCAAATCACCGACCCCGACCTCGTTTACCTTCTTTTCGACACCGGTCATCTCGCATTCTCCGGCGAGGATGCCGTTGCAGTGCTTGAAAAATATGTCAACAGAGTTAAACACGTTCACCTCAAGAGCATCCGTCAGAACGTCATTGACGAGGGCAAAGCAAAGGGCTGGAGCTTCCTTGACTGCGTCCGCGCAGGCGCCTTCACGGTGCCCGGAGACGGCGATTTCGATTTCACCCCCGTTTTCGATATTCTCGCAAAAGCGGATTACGAGGGCTGGGTAGTTGTTGAAGCGGAGCAGGATCCCGCCAAGGCAAATCCCTATGAATACGCCTGCCTCGCAAGAGCTTATATCAGAGAAAAAACAGGTTTATAATCAACAATACGGCAAGGTGCGTTTTCCGGCGCGCCTTGCTTAATCTTTTCAATCGGGAGTAGTTTATGCTTAAATTCTATCTTGTTACCGACACACACCTCTGGAGCGTGCGCAGAATGGGTCCCAGCGGTCATATCGACCAGACCTGCACCGATGAATCCGAGGCGATAATAGATTCGGCGTTTGATATCCTTGCCGCAAAAGAGGATTCCGACATCATCCTGATTGCCGGCGACCTTACCAAAAGCGGCGAGCGCCCCAACCACGAAGAGATGGTCAAAAAGCTTTACGCCCTCAAAGAAAAGGGCAAAAAAGTCTATGTCATAACCGCAACCCACGACTACGGCCTTCGCGGCGTTGACGATGACGGCAACACCATCGGCGACGACGACGGCAGCGTCGTGCGCAGAGAAGAACTGCGTGAAATGTATAAGGATTTCGGCTTCAGCGAGGCAATAGCGGAAGATAAACGCTCAATGAGCTATGTCGTTCAGCTCGCTGACGGCTACCGCCTTCTCTGCCTCAATGATGACGGCAACGGCAGAAGCTTCTGCGGCTATTATGCCGAAACAATGAAGTGGATAAAAGAGCAGCTTGCAAAGGCAAAGCAGGACGGTCAGTTCATTTTCGCAATGACTCATCATCCCGTTCTGCCTCCGTTCCCCGCCTATCCTCTCGTCAGTCAGAGAGATATGCTCGGCGAGTATGAAAAAACATCCGCAGAGCTTGCGGATGCAGGTCTCAGATATATTTTCACGGGTCACACCCACTGCCAGAATATTGACAGCATAGTCACACCCAGGGGCAACCGCCTCTATGATATAAATACGGGTGCGCTGTGCGGCTATCCCGCTCCCATACGCAGCGTTGTCATTGATGACAAAGCCGTGAATATCACCACCGAGCACGTCGAAGATTTCGACTGGGATAAAGGCGGGCTTGATGCGGCGACATTTATGAAAAACCGCTTCAATCAGCTTCTCGTCGGCATTTTTGACTCTATGGAAAAAGATTTTGATGACTTCTGCGGCTATGCAGGCGGCTTCAGCGTTGAGCGCAGCTCCATCGAAAAATTCAAAATGCCGATTATGAAAATCGGCAAATTCATAAACCATCTTACATTTAAAAAGCTCGGCAGAATGTTCTTTATAAGCAGCAGCATAGATTTCAGCATTGAGAACGTGCTTGTCAAGGATTTCCTCATTGAGGCAATCAACAACATCTGGGCGGGCAACGAGATTTACGGCAGAACAACTCCCTACGGCAAAGCGATGTATGCCTTCGGTAAAAGACTCAATCCCGTGGCAAAGCCCTTCCTCAAAAAAATCGGAGTCAACGACCTTGCCGATTTCATTATGAGTCTTCTTTATGATGAAACTCCCGACACCGATGCCGTGCTCCCGTTCGAGGGCTGATTAAAAACCTCTTCAACCGGAATTTCAACTTTAAGCGTGCCGAGCATTATCGGAGCGGCGTCGCCCGGGGCAAAAAGAATACAAAGCGCCTCGTCCGTTACATACCACTCAAAGGCGTTACTGTCAATCAGTGCGAACGCATCCTCAAGCGAGATGTCTCCGGTTCCTTTTTCTTTTCCGAGTGCTGAAAGTTGTTTTTCCGTCTGCTCAGATAATTTCTCTCGGAATCTGTCACCGTCGGCGGCTATGTCGTAAACGCTGACGGTGTTTCCCGTTTTAAGCGAAAACGTCATTCCCTTTGTCTCCTCCGTGTCACGCACGGCGCACGCCTCGTGGCGGTAGAGAGATATTTCAAAACTTATTATTTCATCGTCGCAGCGGGTCTTTTCAAAAGATTCCGAATATGACGCTCCGCTCACATACTGCGCCCCGCGCGCAATGTATTCTTCATACTCAGCGGCATAGTCAAACTCCGGTTCGGCAATTTTCCGCACCTCGTCATAAACAGCTGCGTTGATTTTTTTCGCAGCGTCTTTATTTCCCGGTATTTTTATTTCCGGGTAGTAAACCTCATAAGTGTAAACCGCCGTCGAACCGCCCGCTCTGATTGCGCCCGAAACGCTTTTGTCCTTTATTTCCACACCCTGCGCCGCGCGTGAGCAGGATGATAAAACAAGGGCGGCGGAAAATACGGCTGCAAATATTTTTATTACAGATTGTTTCATTTCAATTCCTCCGAACGCAACTTTATAATAGCAGAAAAATATAATTAAAGCAATAAAGAAAGGCAGAACAGTGAAATCTTCAAATACAATCAGATTCAACGAAAACGGCAAACTTGTGATTATGCAGGTGTCCGACCCGCAGGATATGGTCCATGTGCGCCCCGCAATGGTTAAAATGCTTGACGCCGCCTACGACAGCGTAAAGCCCGATTTAGTCCTCTTCACGGGCGACAATATTCTCGGCAACCACCTCCTTGATGCCCGCATCGGCAACCGCAAGGTGGCGGAGGGCTGGCAGGCGGAATATGAAAGAATGGAGCTGTCCCTTGCCCACATCCTCGCTCCGCTCGAAAACAGAGGCATTCCGTTTGCCATGATTTACGGCAACCACGACGATATGAACGGCATAACAAAACAGGAGCAGATTGAAATCTACAGGCAATACAGAATGTGCCTGCCCATGAATACCGACAATGTCAGCGTTGACTGCGACACCTATAACATCCCCGTTCTCTCTCACGACGGCGAAGAAGCCCTTTTCAATATCTGGATGCTCGACAGTGCGTGGACAGATAAGGTCCAGGGCAGGGGCTTCGCCGAAATAAAAGAGGAAACAGTTGACTGGTATAACAAAACGCAGAAGGAGCTCGAAACACAATACGGCAAAAAACTCCCGTCGCTTATGTTCCTTCATATTCCTCTGCCCGTCCAAAGTGAGCTCGTTGAAACCTGCAAAAAAACAGATGCGGGCGCAGTCCGCTTCAAAGACGGAACTTATATGCGTTTAATACCCGGCAGGGCGCAGGGGGCTCTCGGCGAGCCGCTCAGTCTCTGCACAACCGACAACGGTCTTTTTGAGTGCGTAAAGGCAAACGGCGACGTTATGGCAATAGTCAGCGGTCACGACCATTCCAACTGCTTTGAAGGCGAGGTTGACGGCGTTAAAATCATCCAGACGTCAGCCGCCTCCTTCCGCTGCTACGGCAGCAATCAGAGGGGAGTGCGCGTCTTCATCCTTGATGAGAACAAGCCCGGCGAGTTTGAAACATATATGCTTCACTACGAAGACCTCTGCGGCACGTCCCCGAAGGCAAAGCTCAGATATGTCTGGGATGCTGATGACAGAATCCCGCAAAAATGCGCCCTGATTGCAGGCACCGCCGCTGTCGCTTTCTCCGCTGCCGGACTTATCGCAAAGGCGCTTAAAAAATAAAAATACAATAACAAACGGCTCACGTCTGGTGAGCCGTTTTTGTCTGTCGCTATTATTCCGTTTTAAGTCTGTAACCGCCTTTTTCAAGCTCTTCTTTAAGCATCTTCGCGTCGGTTATCCGTCTGCCGAAATATATTCCGCCGGGCGCCATATTTCCCTTGTCTCCGTGAAAATCGGAGCCCGAGCTCTTCCTCAGGTTATATTTCTCCGCCCAGAGCATTGCAATGTCGTTGTTTGAATTGTGCCCGGGGTGGCCGTTGTAAACCTCCATGCCGTCAAGCAGCTCCGGGTTCTGAACCGTCATATTGAATCTGAACGGGTGCGCCTGAAAAACAAAAAGATTGTTCTCATCTGCAATTTCTCTGAAATCCTCCAGTGAGTTGAATTGGTCAAAGTGATATTTCAGCATAAAATCCTCGTCAAATCCGTAAACGAGAAAATCGCCGTTGTAGTCAAGAAAGCTCAGCTCCATACCGAGAATGACATTGAAATTCTCATCCTCATATTTTTTTGCTTCCCTGTATCCCCTGAGGAAGTATTCCGCCTTCTCTTCAATGGTTTCGCATTTTGCCCGCTTCATTTTGTATTCCGACATGTGGTCGGTTATAACAATCCCCGCATAGCCGAGACTTTTATATCTTTTGACAACGTCCTTTGCCGGCACGTGGGCGCACGAGCTCGACTCCTCCGTGTGAACGTGCATATCATAAAGGAATTCCATTTTCAAACACCTCTTTTGTAAAAAAATAATACCACAATACGCCGCTTCAAATCAAGCGGTAGTTGTCAATTTGTCAAAAAACAACAAAATGTTGTGGTAAGGTTTTTGCCTTTACTTGACATTTTTCTATATATATAGTAATATAGCAATAATAATTTTTAAAATGGATAATTGTAACAGGAATAAAATCAAAAGACAGGAAGTGGAACACAATGTTAAATGAAAACCTTGTTTCGTATGTGTTGGACGCTCAGCAGGGCAACGAAGACGCGTTTGCGAAGCTGTATTCCCGCACTCTTAAAAATTCCTATTACCTCTGCCTCAAGCTCACAGCAGACAATGAGCGTGCGGAAGAAGTCCTCAAAAAAGGCTACGCCGCCGCATTCTGCAGTATAGGCAAACTCAAAAGGCCGGAGGCGTTTGAATCCTGGCTCAAACAGAAGATGGCGGCCGTTTACAAATCAACAATGAATTTCTCTTTCGGCGATGTTGACGGAGATGCGGAGTCAACCGCTTCGGAGTTTCTTCCTGCGTCGGTGCTTGATGACGATTCACTCTGCCGCAGGGTTGAAGATTATGTCGCATATCTTCCCGCAGAGCAGCGCACCGTGGCAGTCCTTTACTACTGCGTTGGCATGCCGGTTGACTTTATTGCAAAATTCTTAAATGTTTCCCCCAGCACCGTCGATTACCTTCTTTCGAAGGCAAAAGAAGGTATTGCAGAGCCCCTCAATCTCGGTGATGTCACCCTCTCCGAAGACACTCTCCCCGTTCTCACCAAGATTTTTATGCGCTCCTGCGCAGATGTCAAAATCGACAACGACCTTGTCAGACAGGCGTTCATTTTCGCCATAGACCGCTTCCACTCAAACGAGAATCCGCTTGATGAAGTTACGGTTTACCCCGACTCACAGCCCGCCGAAAAGACGGCACCCGAGGCGCAGGCAGATGAAGAACCGTCAGAAGAGCCAGAAGCAGAGTCGGAGCAGGTTGAAGAGTCGTCAGAGCCCGTAACACAGATTATCGAAGACGGCGTAAAGCCCTCCGCGGCAATCACGGGCGCAGACCTTCTTAAAGAAATCAATCAGTCAATAAGCGAAATCACCGGCGACGGCGTTGCAAAAACAGAAGAGAACGACGACCCCATCGGTGAAGGCATATACATTTCAAACCCCATCGACCTTGACGAAGCCGATGAACCCGCACAGCAGGAAATCCCTGTTGCGGAGAAAAAGCAGAGCAGTCAGGAGAAGAACAAAACAAAACTCTTCATCGTAATAGCTGCCATTCTTCTCATCCTCGTCATAGCCGCGGTAATCGGTATTGCAAGGCGTGGCAAATCAGGAGGCGGCGAGCAGACAACGGCACCCGCCGAAACCGTTGCGGCGGCTGACACCGTCAAACAGGAGTGGCGCGAGGTTCAGGAATTCACAAAGTATTCCGCCATTGAATATTTCAATGAGACCTGCTGCAAAATCCAGGATGCCGAAACAGGCAAATGGGGTCTTATGAATTACAAGGGCGAGGTTGTAATAGCACCCCAGTATTACGCCTTTGAGCGCTGCTCATACGGCAGAGATTACAAAGAGCGCAACAGCTATCACTATGTTGTCCAGATAGAAGCGGGCGGCGACCAGTATGAGGTCAATATGTCCACGTTTGAGATAAGCTCCGTTCCGCACACAAGCCACCAGATTGAAGGCGACGAGCTCGACTCCAAAAAATACAGCGAACAGGACCGTTTCCACAACGGCTACGCGGCTGTCAGAGATGCCGAGTCCGGCAAATGGGGCTACATTTCGCAGGAGAGCGGCAAGCTCGTCATCGAATGCCTCTATGAAACCGTCAACGACGGTCTCGAAAACAGCGAATACCAGAAGGTTGACTACTGCCTCGCAGTTGAAAACGGTATGGTAGCCGTCAAAAAGGGCGGCAAAATGGGTGTCATCGACCTCAACGGCACAACAGTCGTCGGCTTCGATTACGCAAAAATCCTTCAGGGTGACAACGGCGTTTACATCGCCCAGAAGAACAATAAATGGGGCGTCATCCTCGTAGGCAATGCGGTTGACACTTACGACGCCAACACGGCTGCTGTCAAACCCGTTTCCACAGACCTCGACGTCATCCTTCGCGACTATGATGCAATCGACACCGAGTATGAGGCACTGCGCGACAT
The DNA here is from genome assembly GCA_016288315.1 of Clostridiaceae bacterium. Lineage (GTDB taxonomy): Bacteria > Bacillota > Clostridia > Oscillospirales > Acutalibacteraceae > CAG-177. The sequence continues at coordinate 9,539 of JAEEYU010000046.1, forward strand.
CAACGTCAGAACCGAAATCGCCGCAACAGGTGATGAAACCCTTATGGGAACAATCACCGCGGGCGAAACCGTCAAGGCGGTTGCCACCGGCACGGCCGACAACGGCAGAACCTGGGTCTGCATCGAATATAACGGCGGCTACGGCTGGCTGAGCGCAGCATACCTCGACGAGGTTTAATTCAACAAGCAACAATTTCATACAGCATAAACTGTGAAGAGAAGATTTATTGCCGTGTTTTACAGAGAGCGGGCGGCAGCTGAAAAGTCCGCAGACCTCCGGTAATATCAGCCGTCTCCGAGTTTCCGTGTGATGAATACGGCGTATCAGGCGTTAACGAATAAGAGTGGTGCATTTGCGCAATTTGGGTGGTACCGCGGAGCAATCCGTCCCATACTGTTGTGCAGGTGCACCTTTTGTTAAATACAGGCACAAAAATAATCATCAAATAACAGCAATTTCAAAGGAGCTGATTAAAATGCAATGGACAGGACTTAATGAATTAAGAGAAAAATACCTCGAATTTTTCGAGTCAAAAGGGCATCTCAGACTGCCCAGTTTCTCACTTATTCCCCAGGGTGACAAAAGTCTCCTGCTTATAAACGCAGGCATGGCGCCCCTCAAAAAGTATTTCACGGGCGAACTCACCCCTCCGAGAAAAAGGGTTACCACCTGCCAGAAATGTATAAGAACACCCGACATCGAAAGGGTAGGCATCACCGCCCGCCACGGCACATATTTTGAGATGCTCGGCAACTTCTCGTTCGGCGATTACTTCAAACGCGAGGCAATTCCGTGGGCTTGGGAGTTCTTTACAAAGGTTCTCGAAATGCCCCCCGAAAAGCTTTATATCAGCGTCTATCTCGATGACGACGAGGCGTATGACATCTGGACAAAAGAAATCGGCGTATCACCCGACCACATGGTCCGCTTCGGCAAGGAAGACAATTTCTGGGAGCACGGAGCAGGTCCCTGCGGTCCCTGTTCCGAAATCTATTTCGACCGCGGCGAAAAATTCGGCTGCGGCAAACCCGACTGCAAGGTCGGCTGCGAATGCGACCGCTATGTAGAGGTCTGGAACCTCGTTTTCACACAGTTCGAAAACGACGGCAACGGCAACTACACAAAGCTCAAAAACTGCAACATTGACACGGGTATGGGTCTTGAAAGACTTGCCTGCGTCATGCAGGGCGTTGACAACCTTTTCGAGGTTGACACCGTTGCGAATATTATGAAGCACATAATCGACATAGCAGGCGTCGAATACCATAAAGACCCCAAAAGCGACATTTCCCTGCGCGTAATAACCGACCATATCAGAAGCACAACCTTTATGATAGGCGACGGCGTTATGCCTTCAAATGAGGGCAGGGGCTATGTTCTGCGCCGCCTTCTCAGAAGAGCGGCAAGGCACGGCAGACTTCTCGGCATCGACGGCACCTTCCTTTATAAAGTCTGCGAAACGGTAATCAGAGAGAATGCAAACGCCTATCCCAACCTTGTCGAAAAGCACGACCTCATCGTCAAGGTTATAAAATCAGAGGAAGAAAGCTTCAACAAAACAATAGATACCGGTCTTATTCAGCTCGAAAACGTTATTGCAAACAACACAAGCGGCGTCCTCAGCGGAGCGGATGCCTTCCGCCTGCAGGACACCTTCGGTTTCCCGATTGACCTCACAAAAGAGATTCTCGCAGAACGCTCAATGACCGTTGATGAAGAGGAATTCAACCGCATTTCCGCCGAGAGCAGAGCGGCGGCGCGCGCGGCAAGAAAAGATGCCGGCGCAGAGGCGTGGAAAGGCAAATCAGCACCCGTCTCCGACATAGCCGCCACCGACTTCAGAGGTTATGAATCCTTCGAATGCGATTCCGAAATCAAAGCGGTTCTCGTTGACGGCGAAAGGGCGGATTTCGCATCCGCAGACAGCGACGCCGTCATTGTTCTCTCTTCAACTCCCTTCTACGGTGAGAGCGGCGGTCAGGTCGGCGACACCGGTGTTATCAGAACAGCAAATGCCGTCTTTGAGGTCAGCGAAACGCTCAAAACTCCCGGCGGAGTTATCCTCCACGCCGGAAGAATCAAAGAGGGCGAGAGTGTCAACATAGGCGAAAAAGCAACCGCTTCAATTGATGCGGACAGGCGCAGGGCAATAGCCCGCAACCACACTGCGGCACACCTTCTCCAGGCGGCTCTTCGCGAAATTCTCGGCACACACGTCGAGCAGGCGGGTCAGCTCGTAAACGAGGACGAAGTCCGTTTCGACTTTACCCACTTTTCTGCGCTTACAAGCGAAGAAATCAAAAAGGTAGAAAACCGCGTCAATGAGATAATTCTTTCCTCCCTCGATGTAACCGTCAGAGAAATGCCCATTGAAGAAGCCAAAAAAGCAGGCGCAATGGCGCTCTTCGGCGAAAAATACGGCGATGTCGTCAGAGTCGTCAAGGCAGGGGAGTTCTCAACCGAGCTCTGCGGCGGCACTCACGTTTCCTCAACAGGTAACCTCGGTTTGTTCAAGATTATTTCCGAAACCTCCGTCGCGGCAGGCGTCCGCCGTATTCAGGGCGTAACCGGCTTCGGAGTCCTCGGCTTCATCGAAGATAACCTCTCAACAATCAGGAACGTAGCCGCTTCGCTCAAAACGGCAAACCTTTCCGATATAGAAAACAGAGCCCAGGCGGTTATGGCGGAATCAAAGGCAAAAGATAAAGAGATAGCCGACCTGCGCGCCGAGCTTTCATCGCTCAAAACAGGAGATCTGGGCAGCAACGCCGTTGATGTCAACGGAGTCCGCCTTATCAGCGCCTGTGTTGACGGTGTTCGTCCCGACGAGCTTCGCTCAATGTGCGACAAATTCAAAGAAGAGCCCCTTTGCGTTGCCGTCATCTCCTGCATAAACGCAGAAAAAACGGGTGCAAACTTCGCCTGCGCCTGCGGAGCACAGGCAGTCGCAAAAGGCGCCCACGCCGGCAATATCGTGCGCGAGGTCGCAAAACTTGCAGGCGGTTCCGGCGGCGGAAAGCCCGACAGCGCAATGGCGGGCACAAAGAACGTTGACGGTGTTTCTTCCGCAATGCAGGCGGTCAAGGGCATCGTTGAAGGCATGATTAAATAAAGGAGAATTAATATGGATTGTGTATTCTGTAAAATCATTTCCGGCGAAATCCCCTCAAAAAAGGTCTATGAAGATGAAAAGGTAGTGGCGTTTTACGATCTCGAGCCCCAGGCGCCCGTTCACGTTCTCATAGTTCCCAAAATTCATATCGAGTCTGTTCTCGGCGTTGATGAAACAAACAGCGCCTATATAGCCCACGTCTTTGAAGTTGCGGCAAAGCTCGCCGTCGAACTTGGCCTGACCGACGGCTTCCGTGTCGTTGCCAACACAGGCGACAATGCGGGTCAGACGGTCAAACATATCCATTTCCACCTTATCGGCGGCAGAAAACTCGGCAGAGAAGCTTAAAAGCAAAGGAGATACAGTTATGGCTGAATATTACAAAACCACGGTAGCGGGGCTTGAGAGAGAACTTATCCGCTGCCCCCTCAACGATAAAATCGATATCGCCGGCTTTATCATTTTCGGCGATGTTGAACTGACAATCCGCGCGGCTGAAGAGCTTCTCAAAAAATGCCCCGATTTCGATTACATCGTAACTCCCGAGGCAAAGAGCATCCCTCTCGCCTATGAGATGTCAAGGCAGTCGGGCAAAAAGTATTTCGTAGCCCGCAAAAGAGCAAAGCTCTATATGAGAGATCCGGTCTCCGTCGAGGTGCGTTCAATCACCACCGATGCCGTCCAGACGCTCATTATGGACAGTGTCGAGGGCGAGCAGCTCAGAAACAAAAAGATAGTCATTGTCGATGACGTCATCAGCACGGGCGAATCACTAAGAGCGGTTGAAGCGCTCGTCGCAAGATTTGATGCCGATGTTGTCGCAAAATGCGCCGTCTTCGCCGAAGGCGCCGCAGCAGACAGAACAGACATCACCTTTCTCGAAAAACTCCCCCTTATTTATAAATAAAACATTATTAAAAGGGTAGCGTTATGCCAAGACCGTTTGCCGTTACGGGCTTCACCATGTTTACAGTTCTGCTGGTGCTGTGCTGCACCGGCATCCGGTTGTGCATGCTTTTTACGCTCCTTTTCGCAGTCATTTTATTAATAACTTTAATCATTAAGCAAACCCGTTCTCAGCGTGTTTTTCCCGCGGCGGCAGCGGCAGGGCTTGTCGCCTGCCTTCTCTTTGCGTTCACCTACGGCACGCAGTATCTGCCCTGCGTTTCGCTCGACGGCAGAACAGCCGACATAACCGCCGCCCTTAAAGATTCGGGAACAAACCGCTATGAGAAATGGTATTATGAAGCCGAAATCGAAACGCTCGACGGCGAAAACTGCAGCTACGGCGTCACCCTCGTTTTAAACGAAAAAATTGACGCCGTTCCCGCCGACAGAATTTCGGGAACATTTCATATTTACGCAAAAAACCGCACCTCGCGGCTTATTAAAATCAACACTTCAAAAACCCTTATAGGAGCATATCCCGAAGAAAACAGCGGCGTTTTAACCGTAATAAAACCCGTCTCTCAAAAACTTCCTCTCTCCTACAGAATCTGTCTGCTTCGCGAAAAGCTTAAAACCAATCTTAAACAGGTGGTTCCGGGCGAAAACGCAACAGTCGCATGCGCTCTTCTTTTCGGAAGAACAGATGAATTTTCAGACTCTCTTTATTCCTCTTTCAGGTCGGCGGGAGTTGCTCATATTATATGCGTTTCGGGTCTGCACCTTTCAATCTGGGCACTTTTTATAATGAAGCTGCTCTCTGCCGCAAGAATAAAAAGACGTCTGCGCGGAATAATCGCATCCGCCTTCGTGCTCGTCTATGTCGCCTTCACCGGCTTTACCTTTTCGGTTGTGCGTGCGGGCATAATGCTCCTTTGCGTTCTGCTCGGCTCAACCTTTTACCGGCGTGGCGACAGCATAAATTCGCTCGGCATAGCGGCTGTAATCATCCTGTGCCGCAACCCCTTTGCCGCCGCAGATGCCGGCTTTCAGCTCTCATTTCTCGCAACTCTCGGCATACTCCTTTTTATGCCCGGATTCAGCGAAAAAATAAAAGAAAAACTGAAAAACATCCCCGCATTCCCTTCGCGAATAATCAGGTATTTCCTGATGATTATTGCAACCTGCCTGTGCGCATCGGTCATGACTCTGCCGGTAATGATTGTCACCTTCGGCGAGATTAATCTTATGTCGTTTGCCGGCAATCTGATAATTATTCCCGTCGTTTCTGTTTGTATGATTTCCGCAGGCGTAACGGCTGTTCTGCCGTTTCTCGGTCCTCTTTCGGTTCTTAAATATCCGGCGGGGCTTCTGTGCTCGGTGTGCGCGAAATATATAAATTCGGCAGTCGGATTTTTGTCGCAGTTCCGTTTTCTTGACTTTTATCCGCGACAGAATCTTGCATATATCTGGCTCGGCGGAGCAATGCTTATCGCCGCCACAGCTCTCTTCTTTGCTTCAAAAGGCAAAAAAACAGCCGTCATAACAACCCTTGTTATTACGGCAACGTTTGTTTCAATGCTTGTTGTTTCGGATGTCTTTTATTCCGACATCACCGAAATAACCGTCATTGACAATAAAAACGCACTGTGCGTCCTTGTTTCAAAGGGCGATACTTCCGCATTGATAGGCGCGGGAGCGGACTATTATTCAACCTCAAAAAACACCTGCAGCGAGCTTGAAAAAAGGCATATAAGCAAACTGAATCTTCTTGTCGTTCCCCGCAATAATTACCGTGAAGCGGGTGCGGTTCACGAGGTGCTCTCCTGCGTTCGGGCAGATGTCTTTGCCTGCAGCTCGCTTCCCGATTATTCCGAACCTCTTGCGTTGTCTTCACAGATAGCGGAGTTCGGCGACAGCTTCACAATGCGTCCCTGCGACGACTGCCGCATAACCTGTGTCAATAACGAAAACGCCTGCTACGCTCTTATAGAATCGGGCGGCAGAAAGGCTGTTGTCGTCTATGATTCAAACGGTGAAATCCCGCAGGGCGATTTCCTCATCTGCAAAAAAGAAACGGCTGAAAAGGCAGATATATCAGCATATAAAGGCATAATCATTTCCGGCTTTAATGACACAATCGATATTCAGAACAGCATAAATTACGGCGGCACTCTCTGCGCCGCAACCGCAGGTCAGGGGAGCGTTACCGTGTCCGTCTCTCCCGACTCACAATTCAAATTCAGCAGACAGTAATCAAAAGGTGGTTTTATGGCAGCAATCGGCGAGCAGAAGCTCAAAGAAAAAATCAGAACCTCACCGCTGGGCGCATATTTCATATACGGCGATGAAGATTATCTCAAAAAAATATATGTCGGCAAAATCGTCTCGGCTGTCGTTGACGATGATTTCGCCGAGTTCAATTTTCATAAATTCGACGGCAAAGAGGCAACACTGGGCGATGTCTATGACAGCGTCGAGGCAATGCCGATGATGAGCGACAATACCTGCGTGCTTGTTGAAGATATGCCTCTCGACACTCTCGATGAGAGCGGAATGTCAATGCTCAACGAAATGGTTGTCAATATTCCCGACACCTGCGCGCTCATATTTTATATGCGTTCAATAAACCCTTCGTCCAAAATATGGGACAGTATCAAAAATCTGTTTGACGAATACGGAACGCTCGCAAAGCTTGAAAAAAAGAAAAATGAAGACATAGTCAGAACCATTGAGAACGCCGCAAAAAAGAGGGGAGTTCCCTTTGAATACGGCGTTGCAAAATACCTCATCGAATGTGTCGGCAGCGACCTCAACACAATTCAGAACGAGATGGAGAAGCTCTGCGCCTACGCTCTCGGGCGGACGGTCACAAGGGCGGATGTCGATACCGTCTGTTCAAAATCGCTTGAAGCAAAGGTGTTCGAGGTTATGCGCCTGCTCCACTCCGGCAGGTTTGAAAACGCCATGGCAAAGCTCGAAACCCTCATCCGTCAGAAAGAGGAGCCCACAATGCTCCTCGGAGCGTTCATAGCTTCATATCTCGACATTTACCGCGCAAGGGCGGCTGTCGTCTCGGGTTTAAACGCAGGCGAACCCGCAAAATACTATGATTACAAGCGAAAAGAATTCCGCCTCGACAACGCCTCGCGCGACGGCAGAGGTCTTTCCCTGCCCGCAATTTACGAGTGCATAGAGATTCTCGCAAAGGCCGATGACCTGCTTAAAAGCTATGAAACAGACAAAAATCTTGTTCTCGAACAGACTCTTACAAAACTTGCCGCAACCGAAAGTGACGCACGCAGATGATTAAGATTGACAGAGTGATTATCGTAGAAGGCAAATACGATAAAATAAAGCTTTCGCGCTTTATCGACGCGCCGATTATAACCACCGACGGCTTCGGTATTTTCAAAGATAAAGAGCGCCAGAAAATGCTTCGCAAACTTGCCGAAAAAAAAGGTCTTGTAGTGCTTACCGACAGCGATTCGGCGGGCTTTCTCATCCGTTCCTTTATCGGCGGAGCGGTTGATAAAAAATATATCATCAACGCCTATATTCCCGACATCATCGGCAAAGAAAAACGCAAAATCCAACCCTCAAAAGAGGGCACACTCGGCGTCGAGGGTATGAGCGAAGAAGTGATTGTCTCCGCTCTCCAGAAGGCGGGTGTTCTCTGCGAAAAATCCGACGGCGCCCGCGAAGAAATAACAAAAACAGATTTATACGAGCTCGGGCTCTCCGGCAAAAAAGACAGCGCCCTGAAAAGAGCGCAACTGCTTGAATATTACGGCCTTCCGTCAAGGATGCCCTCAAATCAGCTCGTTAAAATTCTCAACTGCATCACAACTCCTCAGGGGCTGCGTGAAGCGGTTCAATCAATGAAAAAAGGTGAGAATCAATGCGAATAGGTCACGGCTATGATGTTCACCGCCTTGTCGAAGGGCGCGAGCTCATTCTCGGCGGTGTCAGAATAGAATATCAGAAAGGTCTCCTCGGGCATTCCGATGCGGATGTTCTTCTTCACGCCGTCTGCGATTCCCTGCTCGGGGCAGCCGCCTTGGGCGACATCGGCGTTCTCTTTCCCGACACATCGCCAGAATTTGAAGGCGCAGACAGTCTTGTTCTTCTGAAAAAAACCGTTGATTATCTTGAAAAGAACGGTTTCCGCCTCGTAAATATAGACTCAACCGTCATCGCCCAGGCGCCGAAGCTCAGACCTTTTATCGAGCAGATGCGCCGTAATATCGCAGACGCCTGCAAAATCGATCTGTCCCTTGTCAGCGTCAAGGCAACAACAGAGGAAGGGCTCGGTTTCACCGGCTCGGGCGAGGGCATAAGCGCACACGCAGTCTGCCTCATCGAATAATCATTTGAATTTTTTGTTAATTATTGCATTATTGTTTGCACCACATACAAACCTGTGTTAAAATAATCTTCAGTCTGAAAAAAGGAAGTCAGCTCTATGAACTTCATTGAAAGCATCGTTACGGCGGCGCAGCAGACCCTGTCCGTTATTTCATCGTTCCACTGGTATGATGTTATCGACATTCTGTTCGTTGCGTTCATTCTTTATCAGGGCATAAAACTTATCCGCGAAACAAGGGCTTTTCAGCTTGCAAAAGGTCTTGTTGCCGTCGGCGTCGTCTATCTTGTTGCGAACATAATCGGCATGAAGGCAACCTCCTTCATTTTCAGCCGTCTGTTTGCCGACGTCCTCATCCTTCTTATCGTCCTCTTCCAGCCGGAAATAAGGCACGCCATTGAGCACATGGGCAGGGGATGGCGCTTTTTCGACCTGTTCTTTACTCAGGATGAAGAAAAAACCGGCGAAGCGAGAAAAGCGATTATCGAGATAGCCAAGGCGTGCCAGAGAATGAGCAACTCCAGAACCGGCTCAATTATAATAATGGAAGATAAAACAATGCTCGGCGACATTATCGAAACGGGCAAAATCACCGATGCCAGAATCACGCACGAGCTCCTCGGCAACATCTTCTTCCCCAACTCTCCTCTTCACGACGGTGCGGCAATAGTGCGCGACGCCAAACTTTACGCCGCCGGCTGTGTTCTTCCTCTTACCGATAACCCCGATATATCAAGCGAACTCGGTATGCGACACCGCGCCGCAATCGGCGTTACGGAGCAGAGCGATGCCGTCGCCATCATTACCTCCGAAGAAACCGGAACAATTTCAATCTGCTACAAGGGCAACATCGAGCGCGGCTTTGATGAGGCCTCGCTTCGCACACGGCTTTTTGAGTTCTTTGAAGTTGATAAAACAGGCCAGGAAAACACCAAGGGTATTCATAAAATCAAAAAAATATTCAAGGGGAACAAATAATGAAAAAGAGAAAATTTTCAATATCAAAACTGTTCTTCAACAATAAATTCCTTGCCGTTTTCTCGCTTCTCACCGCCTTCGTCATCTGGCTGGGCGTCGCCATAGTCTTCGCCCCGGAAGATGAGCGCGTCATTGATGATGTTCCCGTAAAAATCGAACTCTCACAGGCAATGAAATCTTACGGTCTCAAGGCATTCGGCGATTCCGACTACACAGTTGACGTCACCGTCAGAGGCAAAAGATACAACGTCTCCAAAATGGCTCTGAGCGCACAGGATGTCGAGGTGCGCGCAAACACCGCCTTCGTCAATTCCGCAGGCAAATACACCCTTCAGCTTGTCGCTTCAAACGCCACCAACAGGGTGGATTTTGAAATCACCTCCCTCTCAATCGAGGTCATAGATGTCTATTTCGATGTCGAAAAAACAAAGGAGTTTGAAATCGACCGCAACGTCATTGCTCCCAGAGGCGTGGTTCCCGACGGCTACTATGCGGGCGAAATCTCCCTCTCCGAGTCAACCGTAAAAATAACCGGTCCCGAAACCGAAATTGACAAAATTGTCGGCGTCAATGCAACCGTGAATATTGACGAGCCGCTCACCGCAACCGAAACAATCAGATGCGCTCTCTCCGCTTATAACGCTTCGGATTCCGAGCTTCAGTATCTCACCTACCGCACCAATCAGACCGAGGTCACCGCAACCGTTCCCGTTTACAGAAGAGTCACACTCAACACGGGCGTTGAGTTTGTCAACTCGCCCGCAAGATATATTGCCGACCGCCTCAACTATTCCGTTTCTCCCTCAAGCGCCGTTTTCGGCGTTGCCGAGAGCAGAATAGAAGGTCTCAACGGCACAATTCCCGTCGGCACAATAGATTTCTCCGAAATCAATTCGCAGGAGACGGAGTTTAAATTCACCTTTGATTCCGAGTCCGCCGTGCTGATAGATGACAGTGTCAAGCAGTTCGTCGTCAGAGTAAACCCCGGAGCGGTTGAAAAGAAAGAGATTGAAATTCCTCTCTCGTCTGTTGTGTTTGAAGGGGCTCCCGACGGCTCCTCGCCGTTCCTCGGGCAGAATACCGTCACCGTTACGGTTATAGGCCCCGCCGCTTCGCTTGATAAAATCGACACCTCCTCGTTCACCGTCAAAGCGGATCTTTCATCCGTCAGAAACGCAAACGAGGTCACCGACATCCCGCTCGCAATCACACTCAATGACTCCGAGGACTGCTGGGTTTACGGCAGCTATTCAACCAAGGTCACGCTTCTTTAATTGTGAATAAGAATTATGCGGCTGATTTTCAGCCGCTTTTCTTTTTTTGTCTTTTAATAATATATAAATTATTTATTAAAATTATTGATAATAATAAAATCTTGTGCTATAATAAGCCGAATATTATGGGGAAGAAGGTGCATAACTTGAAAAGATTTGTTTCATTAACGCTCGTCATTTCACTGGTCTGCGTTCTTTTCAGCGCCTGCAGCTTCTCACCTTTCAAGTCAACCGACTATCTTATGAAGCCGCCTGTCTTTTCAAACACCGATGAAGACCTTCTCACCGCATTCACCCTCGCCGCCGGTGAGAGCACGGTTTACTGCACGCCGCTCGGCGGCGATTACAAATCGGCCGTCATAGTTGAAGATGTTGACGGCGACCGCATTGAAGAGGCACTCGTTTTTTACCGCCTAAAAAGCGGTCAGGGCACGGTCCGCCTGAATCTGCTTGAAAGAATCGACGGCGAATGGAAAAGTGTCTCCGACTTCAGCGGCTCGGGCACTGCGGTTGACAGCGTCAGCTTCATCGACATTGAAGGCGACGGAGTCAAAGAGATATTCACCGGCTGGCGTGTCGGCTCCTCAACGGCAAAAGCCCTTTCGGTTTACCGCAGAAATTCCGACAGGCACAGCTATCAGGAGATAATGAACGAAGCTTATTCGGCAATGAGCTGGGGCGATGCCGATTCCGACGGCGAGACGGAGATTTTGCTTGTCAACCAGACTTCAACTGTAACGGGCACGCAGAATTCAGCCAACCTCTTTAAATATTCGGGCGGCAAAATGAATCTCACCGGCAGCGCAAAGCTCGACGGCAATGTCAGCAGCTACGTCTCCGTCAAAAATGAAAAAATTGACGAGCAGTCGCCTCTGCGTTTTTATATAGACGCCCTCAAAGGCGAAATGCTGATGATAACCGAGCTTGTTTACTGGAATGCGCAGACCTCCGAGCTCGTCAACCCCTTCGTTGACGAGGTCACGCTTACAAATACGGCAACCCTGCGTTTTGAACCGATACCCAGTATGGATATCGACAATGACGGCGCAATAGACATCCCCGTCCAGACAGCTCTCAGCGAGCCGCCTCAGGGCAGCGACCTTCTTGTATCTTCAAGCTTTTACCAGACTGAATGGAAAAAGATCGCCTCAGACGGCGTAAATCTCATTACGGTAGAGAACTCGCTTATCAGCACAACAGGCGGATTCATCCTCAGACTCGACAAAGACTCTTTTGAGAGAATCAACGTTGACGCTCAGAACGACAAGTGCTGGATTTTCAGGTCGATTGACGAGGGCGGGGGATTCACCGATTTGTTCTCGCTCCTCATAATCGATACCGAAAGCTGGAGCGATGAAATGGCAGAAAGCTACACCGTGCTTATGCAGACTGACGATTATTTCGTCTGCGCATACATTTCGGCAGCGGGTGTCAATTACGGAATGACAGGTGAAAAAATAGCCGAAAGATTTTCACCGTTTAATTATTGAGAAAGAGTGGAACAGTTATGAAAAAGGTTCTCGTCGCTGAAGACGAACAGGCAATAAGAGAATTTGTCGTTATCAACCTTCGCAGAAGCGGCTATGAAGTTACCGAAGCGTGCGACGGCGCTCAGGCACTTGAAGAGTATGAAGCCGAAAACGGCGATTTCGACGTAGCCGTGCTCGATATTATGATGCCCAACGTCGACGGGCTCGAGGTCTGCAAACAGCTCCGTGCCAAAAACGGCAACATCGGCATAATCCTTCTCACCGCAAGAACGCAGGAGATGGATAAGGTCTCCGGCCTTATGATGGGCGCCGACGACTACATCACAAAGCCGTTCTCCCTGTCTGAGCTTGTCGCAAGGGTGGATGCCGTTTACCGCAGAGTCTCAATGCTCGCTCCTTCAAACGTTTCAAAAGAGCCCGTGAGCGTCATTGAACTCGGCGATTTCAAACTCAACCTGCGCAACAGAACCCTCTCAAAGCGCGGCGCATTCATAGAACTCACCCAGGTCGAATTCCAGATGATGGAATACTTCTTCACAAACCCCGGAGCGGCGCTTAGCAGAACGGATATTCTCAACTACGTCTGGGGCAGCGAATACTTCGGTGAAGAAAAAATAGTCGATGTCAACATCAGACGCCTTCGCATAAAGGTCGAGGACGAGCCGTCAAACCCCAAAAACCTCATCACAATCTGGGGCATCGGCTACAAGTGGGTAGTCTGATTATTTAATACACGGCGAAAGGGCGGTGAAAGCAGTGAAAGGAATATCAAAAAAATGGTTCTTCGAGGTTATTTCGATTATTTCCGTTCTTATGGTAGTCATCGGCACTGTTTTCATAGCAACAATCTACCGCTCATATTACCGCAGCGTTGAAACAACCCTTTCGTCATATTCCGGCAACCTCATCTCCTCCTATTTTTCACTTCGCGATATCGAAACGCCCGAAAACTTCAATCAGAGCGCGCGCGAGTTCATTGAGAATTTCACCGGCGCCGACAAAATGGAGGCGTGGGTAATCGACAGGGCTGGCAAGGTCATCATTTCATCAAGCGGTTTTGAAATCGAGCAGACCGAAATGCCGGATTATAATATCGCCGCCAACTCCTCCGACGGTGAAGCGCTCTGGATAGGCAGAACCCCTCTGGGCGAAAAGATGATGGCTCAGACCGCTATGATTTCCTCCTCGGGCGGCGAATATGCAGGTGCGGTCCGTCTTATGATTTCACTCAAAGACGTTGACCTTCAGTTAATCAATATCTCCGTAATAGTCGTTTTATTCTGTATAGTTTTTCTCGGGCTCATCATTTTCGTCTCCACCCGCTTCTATTTCAAAACCGTCATCGGTCCCGTAAGGAACGTCTGCTCAATAGCCGAGAGAATAGCCGGCGGCGACCTCGACGCCAGAGTGGAGCAGTTCAATGACGATGACGAAATAGGAATGCTCTGCGAAAAGATTAACGATATGGCAACCGAACTCGAATCGGCGGATAAAATGAAAAACGATTTCATCTCAACCGTCTCCCACGAGCTCCGCACCCCGCTTACCGCAATCAGAGGCTGGGGCGAAACCCTCCTTCAGATTGGAGCTACCGACCCCGTCACAAGCCGCCGCGGCATGGAGGTCATCCTCGATGAAACCGGCAGGTTAAACGGAATGGTTGAGGAACTCCTCGACTTCTCCCGTATGAGCAACGGGCGGATGAGTCTGAATATCGAAAAAATAGACGTTCTCGCCGAGCTCGATGAAACGGTCTTCGCGTTCAGAGAGCGTGCGGTCAGAGAAGGAATTGAGCTTACTTACAACGTCCCCTCAATTCCCGTCCCCGCCAGTGCCGACGCATCAAGAATAAAACAGGTCTTTGTCAACATCCTCGACAACGCCATCAAATACAATCACCAGGGCGGCAGGGTTTCCGTTACGGCGGAAGTCAGAAAACCCAGAACACTCATTATCACATTTACCGACAACGGCAGGGGAATTTCACCCGACGACCTCCCCAAGGTCAAAGAGAAATTTTACAAAGCCGACTCAACCGTGCGCGGTTCGGGCATAGGTCTTGCGGTTGTCGATGAAATAGTCCGGCTCCACAAGGGTGAGTTCAGTATTGACAGCATCCTCGGCGAGGGCACAACAGTAACAATAGAACTTCCGGTTGATGAAATACCGGATGACGAGGTTATAACAGATGAGCAATAAACAAAAAAACAAAAAAGAATATGTCGCCGTCGGCGGTCAGGCGCTTATGGAGGGCATAATGATGCGCGGTCCTCAGGGCTCCGCAATGGCTCTGCGTCTTCCCGACGGTTCAATAGATGTTGAAATGAAGAAGTTCGTTTCAATCCGCAAAAAATACAAGTTCTTCAATATCCCGCTTATCAGAGGCATCGTCTCTTTCATCGAATCTATGATTTTCGGCTACAACTGCCTTATGGAGTCCGCCGAAAAAACAAGTCTCGACGACCTCTCCGCAGATGAAAGCGACTCAAAAATCGACAAATGGCTAAGCGAGCACTTCGGTCCCAAAATGATGAACATAATCGGCATAGTGTCAATGGTTCTCAGTCTCGGCATTTCCTTCCTGCTGTTTATGTATGCTCCCTCAAAGGCGTTCACCTTTGTCAATGAGAGATTGTTCGACGGCGGCATCCTCAAATTCAGAACACTCTTCGAGGGCTTTATCCGCATAGTCATATTCGTCGTCTATATGGTTATAGTCTCAAAGATGAAAGAGATACACCGCGTCTATATGTATCACGGAGCGGAGCACAAATCGATTTTCTGCTTTGAGGCAGGTCTCGACCTTACAGTTGAGAATGTCCGCAAACAGGGCAGGTTCCATCCCCGCTGCGGCACAAGCTTCATCTTCCTTTCAATCATAATCAGCATCATCATTTCATCGGTGTTCGCACTTGTCTTGCCCGATTTCATTCTCAAAAGCACCTGGCGCTGGGTTGCCGTCAAGCTTCTCATACTTCCGCTTATTATGGGCGTCGGCTTCGAGTTCATACAGCTCGCCGGCAAATACCCCAACAAACTCACAAAAGCGCTCTCGGCACCCGGTCTGCTTATGCAGCGAATCACAACCGCCGAGCCGACGGATGACATAATCGAAGTCGGCATAGCGGCGCTCAAGGCGGCGCTCAACGGCGCACCCGAAAAAGAAGAAAAACCCGAAGAACCTGCCGAAGATAATACCACTCCCGAAGAACAATCCGCAGCAGGTGAAGAACAGCCCGCACAAGAAGCGGAACAACCGGCGGCAGGCACAGAACAACCCGTTGATGATAAAGATTAACTCCCTTCTCAGGTCCGCATCCCTGAAACTCTCACAAAGCGGAGTTGACAATCCGGATGAAGAGACACGCATCCTCTTTGAATTTGCGGGCGGACCCTGCAAAAAAGAGCAAATCTTAAAAGGCATCGGCGAAACGGATGAAAACACAGCCGGTCGTTTCTCGGAACTTGTCAAAGAACGTCTGTCGGGCAGACCTCTTCAGTATATTCTCGGTCAATGGGATTTTTACGGCAATCCGTTTTATGTCGGCGAAGGCGTTCTTATCCCGAGAGCCGAAACGGAGATGCTCATTGACGAAGCGGATTCCTTCCTCAAAGGCACAGCGGGCGCAAAGGTTCTCGACCTGTGTTCGGGGACGGGCTGCATCGGAATAACCGCAGCCCTTCATAATCCTTCGGCTCAGGTCTTTGCCGTTGAAAAATCGGAAGATGCGTTTTTATGGCTTGAAAAAAATATTAACAAATTCAATCTCAGCAATATCCGTCCCGTCAGGTCGGATATCTTCGACGGTGCGGGAGCAATCATAAAATCAGCCCCGTTCGACATCCTGCTTTCAAATCCGCCTTACATAGCGTCGGATGAAATAGCAACCCTTCAGAAAGAAGTCGCAGCGGAGCCTCGCAAGGCGCTTGACGGCGGAAAAGACGGTCTTGACTTTTACCGGGCAATCCGCACGCTATGGCTGCCTCTTCTCAAAAAAGGCGCTCTCGTCTGTGTTGAGTGCGGCGAGGAGCAGACCGATGAGGTCGCCTCTCTGTTTTCGGATTGCTGTGATAATATCTCAATAAAAAAAGATTTCAACAATTTGCCCCGAACGGTTACGGCAAATTACCGAGGAGAATAAACTATGCTTTTGAACTTACTGCGAAGCGGCGACAAACTCACTGCAATAATAGGTGTCTTTTCAAGCGTGTTTGTAGTGTTCTGCACACTGCCGATTCACGAATACGCCCATGCGCTTGTTGCCACAAAGCTCGGCGACAACACACCGCGTCTGCAGGGTCGCCTTACACTGAATCCGCTCGCACATATCGACTGGCTCGGCGCGCTTATGATTTTCTTTGTCGGCTTCGGCTACGCAAAGCCCGTCGGTGTCAATATGCGCAACTTCAAGCATCCCAAACGCGATATGATGCTTACCGCCATAGCCGGTCCTCTCTCCAATCTGATTATGGCAACAATCTTTATGCTCCTCAGATACGCTTTTATTGCGGCAACAATGAAGGGTGCCGCGGCTACGGTAATAACCGTTTGCATTTATTTCTTCTATTATGCCGCATACATAAACGTCGGTCTTGCGGTTTTCAACATCCTGCCCATACCTCCGCTTGACGGCTCAAGAGTTATCTCCTTCCTGCTCCCGAATAAGTATTATTTCAAATTCCAGCAGTATGAGCGCTACATAATAATAGCGATTTTCGCGCTCATCTTCTTCGGTATCCTCGACAAGCCCCTCGCCTTCCTTTCCGGGCTCATAATGCAGGGTATCTCGTTTATAACATCACTTCCGTTTTATCCGATTCTCTATTAATTCCCCGGAGGCACGTTTTGGAACAGTTATCTTATAAAATAGAGGTTTTCGAAGGTCCCATGGAGCTTCTGCTTGCCCTCATCAGCAAAAAGAAGGTCAGCATAAACGACGTTCCCATCCTCGAGCTCATTGAACAATATCTCGATTATGTCAGAATGATGCAGGAAGAGAATCTTGAAGTGGCAAGCGAGTTTCTTGAAATGGCAGCCCGCCTTGTATATATCAAAACAGTCTCTCTTCTTCCCGTTCACGAGGAGGCGGAAAAGCTCGTTGAAGAGCTTCGCGGCGAGCTTACCGAATATCAGGATTGCAAGCTTGTCGCGGCACAGCTCGCAAAGGGTGCAAACGGCTTCGATTATTACTGTCGTCCGCCCGAAGAAATTGAAGCGGATATGACCTACACAAGAATTCACGAGCCGGGCAAGATCTACAAGGCGTATCTTGAAGCTGTCGGCAAGGGCAAACGCCGCCTGCCGCCGCCCATAGAGGCGTTCACGGGCATTGTCGCCCACAAGATTGTTTCAGTCGGCTCCCGCATAGAATGGATAATCGAAAGATTCAAAACCGGCACAAAACAGAAATTCTCGGCATTTTTCGAGAATTCCCAATCCCGCTCGGAAATGGTCGCAACCTTCCTCGCCCTGCTTTCAATGGCAAAGGCAAAAAGAGTCTTCATTGAGGGCGAAGGCGAAAACACAAAGATTGAGCTTCTTAAGGGCAGAGGGGAGAATATAGAAATTGACGAATAACGAAATGCGCGCCGCCTGCGAGGCAATCCTCTTCGCCTCGGGCGAGCCCGTTGAAACAGTCCGCATAGCCGAAGCGCTTGAAACCGAAACGGATGTCATAACAGCGCTTATGAACGAGCTTTCGGCGGAACTTGACAAACGCAAAAGCGGAATATGCCTATTAAAACTCGGCAACAAATATCAGCTCTGTTCAAGAGTCGAATACGCGCCTCAGGTCCGCACCGTGCTTGAAAAGAAGAAAAACATCCCTCTCTCAAGCGCCGCCTTTGAAGTCCTCGCGGTAGTCGCCTACAACCAGCCCGTCACAAAGGCATACATCGAGCAGATAAGGGGCGTCGACTGCACAGGCGTTATCGCAACGCTCTGCCAACGCGGTCTGCTTGAAGAAAAGGGACGCCTCGAGCTTCCCGGCAAACCTCTGCTTTACGGCACAACACCCGACTTCCTGCGCTGCTTCTGTCTCGAATCGCTGTCGGAGCTTCCCGAGCTTCCCGAAAAAGACAATGAGGATGACGACGATGACGATGAAATCGACAGCTCGCGCGGCGAACAGATAAAAACATTTTTCCCCATAGACGACGAAACAACCGGACAGCAGCAAACCGATGAATGATTGAAAGGAGTGATGCATTTGAAAGTGTTGATTATCATCGCGGCAGTGATTGCTTTTTTCATCCTGCTTCTTTCAATCAAAATTTCGGTTATCGTTCATTCGGAAGACGGCGTCACCCTTGACGCACAGTGGCTGTTTATAAAGCTCCATCTGGTTCCGAAGCACGAAAAAAAGAAAAAGAAGAAGAAAAAGAAGAAAAAAGAAAAACCGCCGAAAGAAGAAGCTCCCGACGAAACCGTCCCCGAGCCCAAAAAGAAAAAGCCCAACATCTTCGTCAAATTTTACCGTAACAACGGCGTCGGCGGCTTTATCGAACTGCTCGAAGACCTTGTTCACGCGCTCAAGGGTATGTTCAGACGCATTTTAAGGGCGTTCATAATTGACGAGCTGTTTATATCCCTTCTCGTCAGCGCGGGCGATGCGGCCGACACAGCCGTAAAATTCGGCAAAATCTCCTCCGCCGTTTACCCTGCTCTCGGCTTCATCACAAGCAATATGCGCGTGCGTAAACAGCATTGTGAAATTTTCCCCGACTACGTCAACGGTCAGAGCAGCACACGTCTGCACGCAAAAATTTCGGTAGTTCCCCGCCGCCTCATCGGTGCGGTAATAATAGTAGCGTTCCAGTTACTCTTCACAGTTGTTATTAAACTGCTCAAAGGCAGCCGGACAAAAAAGAGTCCGCCCGAAAGAGCAGAAAAATAAAATCAAATTACGAAAGGTGAAAACAAAATGAAAGATTCAGCATCAGGCCTCCTCGGCACATCAATTGAAAAAATCAAGGATTTAGTCGACGTCAGCACCATTATCGGAGAGCCCATCGTTATCAGCGACAAGCTCCAGGTTATCCCCGTTTCCAAAGTTTCCTACGGCTTTGCAACAGGCGGTTCCGACTTCCCCACCAGAAAGTCCGCAAGCGAGGTTTTCGGCGGCGGCGGCGGAGCAGGCATCACAATCACTCCCGTTGCTTTCCTTGTTGTCAATGACGGCAATGTATCCATCAGATACCTCAACGCCTCCGAGGGCTCGGTTGAAAGAGCAATCGGTATGATTCCCGACGTGGTTGACAAGGCATCCGAAGTTATCTCAAAGCTTACCCATAAGGGCGACGACACCGACACCGTCATAAACGATGCGGTTGACGATTTCATCGAAAACAACTGATGCCCGAAAAAATCAGACTGCAGAAGTTTCTGTCCGAGGCGGGCGTAGCTTCGCGCCGCAAGGCGGAAACAATGATTGAAAACGGCGAGGTTAAGGTAAACGGCAGAAAAGCAAAAATAGGCGACTGCGTTGACCCTGTTCACGACACGGTAACCGTTGCCGGCAGAAAGGTCGTGCGTGAGTCAACCCTCCGCTATATTCTTCTGCATAAACCGAGGGGCTTCGTCACCACAATGGAAGACGAGCTCGGGCGCAGGTGCGTCACTCAGCTTGTTTCGGATATTCCCGAAAGGGTTTATCCCGTCGGCAGGCTTGACCGCAATTCAGAAGGCGCCCTGCTTATGACAAATGACGGCGAGTTCGCAAATGCAATGATGCATCCCTCCCGCCACGTTTCCAAAACCTACCGCGTCACCGTCAGACCTCCCGTCACACAGGATGTCATTGACACCCTCGCGTCCGGCGTGGAGATTGACGGCCGTATGACAGCGCCTGCCGATGTCACCCTTCTCACAAAAGAAGAAAACCGCGTTGTGCTCGAGATAGTCCTATATGAGGGCAGAAACCGCGAAATCCGCAAAATGTGCGAAAAAACCGGTCTCGAGGTCGCACGGCTCAAAAGAACAGCCGTCGGAAGCGTCAAACTCGGTCTGCTCCCTCAGGGGCAGTGGAGAGACCTCACACCGCAGGAGGTTGACAAACTCTTTTCACAGGCAGGCATAAACCGCAAAAAACAAGGTGGCAGAAAATGATTAAATTCACTCCCGGAAAACTCAGCGAAAACGGAGTTTTCACATACACCGCCTCCGGCGAAAACGCAAACGCCGTGTGCGAGGCAAAGCTTGAGGGCGCAAAGCTATTCATCCTGAGCGTCACAGGAGCCGGCAACGACGCCTACGTTACCGAAGGGCTCGTCCGTTCAGCGCTCAATTTCGGCGCCAACAGGAACGCCTTTACCGCCTACGCCGACCCTCGTCAGACGGGTGCGCAGCTCACCGCCGTTTTGCGTATGCTCGGCTTTGACGATGAAAACGGAATGCTCGTGTGTGACATTCCCGACGCCCTTACAGGCAGCTGCTGCCACTGCAAATAAATAATTTGGAGTCTTTTCAATGATAAGAAGTATGACCGGCTACGGCCGTTCACAGCAAACCATAGACGGTTTTAACATAACCCTCGAAATAAAAAGCGTAAACCACAGGTATTTTGAATTCAGCACCCGGCTTGCAAGGAATTACAATTTTCTAGAAGAAAAACTCAAATCCTTCTTTTCGGGCACCATCTCAAGAGGCAAGGTTGAATGCTCCGTGATGATTGAATCCGTCGAAGAGGCGGATGCCGTAATCACCGTAAACCATCCTCTTGTCAAAAGCTATATGCAGGCGTATGAGGAACTCAGCACCCAATACAACATCCCAAACGACATTACGGTTTCATCCCTTTCAAAGGTTCCCGATGTCTTTTCAATCCGCAAGCAGGAAGCCGACGAAGAAAGAATCTGGGCGGCGGTCAGCGCCGTTGCTCAAACAGCTCTTGAAAACTTCACCGCCATGCGCGAAAGAGAAGGCGCAAAGCTCAGAGAGGATGTTCTCTCACGCCTTGACACAATAATTGAGAGCGTAGAGTTTATCGAAAAACGCTCGCCCGAAACTGTCAGGGAATATAATGAGAAACTGCTCGCACGTCTCAAAGAACTTCTCGGCGACACAACCATCGACGAGCAGCGCATACTCACCGAAGCGGCAATATTTGCCGACAAGGTCGCCGTAGCGGAAGAAACAGTCCGTCTGAGAAGCCACGTCTCCCAGCTCAGGTCATTCCTGGAGAGTGACGGTCCCATCGGCAAAAAGATGGATTTTCTCGTCCAGGAGCTCAACCGCGAGGCAAACACAACCGGTTCAAAATGCCAGGATGTCGAACTTGCCCGCAAGGTTGTGGATATCAAGGCGGAAATCGAAAAAATCCGCGAGCAGATTCAGAATATCGAATAAACGGAGTCTTGAAAAATGAAACTGATTAACATCGGCTTCGGCAACCTTATCAATTCAAGCCGCATAGTTGCCGTAGTCAGCCCCGATTCCGCTCCCATAAAACGTATGGTTCAGGATTGCAAGGAGAGGGGCACGCTCATTGATGCCACGCACGGCAGAAGAACAAGGGCTGTCATAATAACCGACAGCGAACACGTTGTGCTGACCTATCTTCAGAGTGAAACCGTTGCCAACCGGCTCAACGAAATTGAAGATGATGATGAAATACAGGACGGTGAAGAAAATGCCTGACAGAGGTCTGCTCATAATATTGTCCGGACCTTCCGGCGTCGGTAAAGACACAGTGCTTGACTATGTCAACAGCGAAAATGAAAATATCAACATTTCCATTTCGCTCACAACAAGAACTATGCGCGACGATGAAGAGAACGGGCTCAACTATTATTTCGTAACCCGCGAATATTTTGAGAGAAAGCTTGATGAAGATGCCTTCCTCGAATTTGCCGAATACGGCGGCAATCTATACGGAACACCCAAAGCTCCCGTTGATGATATGCTCAGCAAGGGCAGAAACGTAATTCTCAAAATAGAGGTTCAGGGTGCCGAAAAAATAAGGAAGCTCTATCCCGACTGCGTCAGCATTTTCATCCTTCCTCCTTCGCTCTCCGTGCTTGAAAGCCGTCTTCGCGGCAGGTGCACCGATGATGAGGAGAGCATACAGCAGAGGATGCTTATCGCCAGGGAGGAGATAAAGCGTTCTCTCGAATACGATTACGTTGTAATCAATGACGATTTAAAAAAGGCGGTCGGCGATGTCATAAGCATTATCGCCGCCGAGGAATTCAAAACATCACGCAACAAAAATAAAATCAGAGAGGTAATGAATTATGATTAATCCCGATTTAAGAAAAGTCCTTAAAAACCATCTCAGCCGCTATTCTCTTGTTACGGCTACCGCAAAAAGAGCAAGAGCCATTTCCGAAGAAGCGGAGGAGAACAAAGAACTCCTTACCGAAAAACCCGTAAGTCTCGCTATTGAAGAAATCATCAACGGCGACTATGTTATCGTAGAGCCGGAGGAAATCAGAAACATCTGATTATTTATTGAAAGGAACAAACGGTGAACCCGATGAAGCTCGCAGGTGTCGCGGTTGAAAACGCCGCATTCAGCTTTGACAAAGCGTTTGATTACATAATCACCGATGAACTTGCGCAAAAAGCCGTCCCGGGTGTCCGTGTAACCGTTCCCTTCGGTATGGGCAGCAAAAAACGCCTCGGAGTCATCCTCACCGTTTTTGAGGGTGAAAACCGCAAAGGTCTCAAAAAAATCAGCTCCGTTCTCGATGAAGAGCCCCTTCTCAATGCGGAGATGATTGAAATGGTGTTCTGGCTTAAAGAACGCACCTTCTGCACTCTCTATGAAGCGGCAAAGGCAATTCTGCCCGCCGGCATAAACCACCGTATGGTGGTCTCCTACACCGCCTCAGGCAACAAAGAAGCGGCTCAGGGTCTCAATGCCGCCGAGTCGGAGGTTTACAACTACATAGCTTCAAAGTCCGGCTATGTCAAACGCGATGCTGTTTTAAAGGCGCTCGGTCTTTCATCCGATTGTAAAACACCCGACGACCTTGTCAAAAAAGGCGCTCTTTTCTGCAATATGGATGCCGTTCGCAATATCGGCGACGCCTCCGTGCGTATGCTTTCTCTCAATGATGAAATGCCCGACGGCGTCAGAATAACCCCCAAGCAGAAAAGTGTTGTCGATTTCCTCACCGACGTCGGCTGCGCCACAGTCAAAGAGATCTGCTATTTCACGGGCGTTACTCCCGCAGTGCCTTCGACTCTTGTCAAAAGCGGAGCGGCTCACTGGGTTGAGTTTGAGGTTTTGCGCACACCGAAGCCCGTTGACATCGAGCGGGATGAAACGGTAATCGAACTTTCAGCTCCTCAGCAAAAAGCGTTTGACGGCATAAAACAGCTTATGGATGCGGGCAAGCCCGAGGTCTGCCTTCTCTACGGCGTTACCGGCAGCGGCAAAACCCTTGTCTATCTCAAAGCTATTGACAAAGCCGTCGCAGACGGCAGGTCCGCAATAGTAATGGTTCCCGAAATCGCCCTGACTCCGCAGACGATGAAGCGCTTTCGCAACCGCTACGGCAAAAAGGTTGCCCTCTTTCACAGCGCTCTTTCGGCGGGTGAAAAACTCGACGAGTGGAAGCGTGCAAAAAGGGGAGAAGCAACAATTATCGTCGGCACCAGAAGCGCCGTGTTCGCCCCTGTTGAAAATATCGGTCTCATTATTATCGATGAAGAGCAGGAGCATACCTACAAGTCGGAACAGAGCCCCAGATATTCCGCAAAAGATGTCGCAAAATTCAGAGCGTCAAAAAACAGCTGCCTTCTCGTTCTCGCTTCAGCAACACCCAGCGTCGAGAGCTATGCAAACGCTCAAAGCGGCAGATATTCCCTGCAGACCATCAGCACCCGCTACGGCAGCGCCGAACTGCCGGAGGTAATCACCGTGGATATGCTTCACGAGGAGCGAGCGGAGGGCTCTGCATCAATCAGCCGCAAGCTTTTTGATGAGTTAAAACAGAACCTCGACAATTCAATGCAGTCCATTCTGCTTATAAACCGCAGGGGCTTCAATACATTTGTCGCCTGCAATTCCTGCGGTCACGTCATAACCTGCCCCTATTGTTCAATTTCAATGACCTACCACCACGCAAACAACCGTCTTATGTGCCACTACTGCGGTTATTCCGAGGATTTCAGAACGGAATGCCCCGAATGCGGGCAAAAAAGCGTCCGCTATTCCGGTTTCGGCACGCAAAAGGTTGAAGACGAGCTTTCAAAGCTCCTGCCCGAAGCTAAAATTCTTCGAATGGATACCGACACCACAACGGGCAAGGATTCCCACGAGCGAATGCTTAAACAGTTCGGCGAAGGGGAATACGACATTATGGTCGGCACACAGATGGTCGCAAAGGGGCTGGATTTCAGCAACGTCACCCTCGTCGGCGTAATATCCGTTGACCAGCAGCTTTACAACGACGATTTCCGCAGTCTTGAAAAAACCTTTTCCCTTCTCACCCAGGTTGTCGGCCGCTCCGGCAGGGGAGAAAACAAGGGCAGGGCTGTCATTCAGACCATCACTCCCGAAAACAGCATAATCCGTCTTGCGGCAAAGCAGGATTATGAGGAGTTTTTCAGAACAGAGATTAAAATCCGCAAAGCCCTTATCTATCCACCATACTGCGACATCTGCGTTCTCGCCTTTATCGGCGAAAACGAGATTAAAGTCAAAGCGGCGTCACAGCAGGCGCTCGGTATGGTTATGGATTACACGAAGGGCGAATATAAAAACGAAAAAATCATCTGTCTCGGACCGCGTCCCGCAAGGGTCTCAAAAATCAGCAACAAGTTCCGTTACAGGTTGATTATCAAATGCCGCAACAACCGCAATATACGTGAAATGATTTCGAAAATTCTTATCGATTTCGGAACAAAATTCGAGTTTTCATCCGTTACCGTCACTGCGGATATGAATCCGGAATCGATAATCTGAATAAAGGTGAAACTATGGCTTTAAGAAATATAGTAAAGGTCGGAGACCCGATATTAAGCAAAAAATCCCGCCCGGTTGAGAAATTTGACGACCGCCTCCATACCCTGCTTGACGATATGAAGCAGACTATGTATTCCGCAAACGGCGTAGGTCTTGCCGCCGTTCAGGTAGGTGTGCTCAGAAGAATAGTCGTTCTCGACTGCGGCGACGGTTACACCGAACTTATCAACCCCGAAATAACCGAGCGCTCCGGTCAGCAGCTCGAAGAGGAGGGCTGTCTCTCACTGCCCGGCGAGAGCGGAGTAACCCTCCGTCCCGAAACAGTCAAACTCAAAGCTCAGGACAGGAACGGCAAATGGCACGTCTATACCGCAGATGGTCTAAAAGCGCGCTGCTTCTGCCATGAAACAGATCACCTCGACGGCGTGCTGTTCACACAGCGTCTCGCCCCGAAAGAAATGCTCGAACAGGAACAAAAGTAAGGAGCCGGTATGAGAATTGTATTTATGGGCACTCCCGATTTCGCCGTGCCCTGCCTGCAGAGATTATATGACACGGGCAACGATGTCTGCGCTGTTTTCTGCCAGCCCGACAAACCCCAGGGCAGAAAAATGGTTCTCACACCGCCTCCCGTAAAAGTCAGAGCGCTCGAACTCGGCATTCCCGTTTTCCAGCCTGCAACCTTAAAAACGGATGAGAGCTATGAAGAGCTTAAAAACCTTCACCCCGAACTCACAGTAGTTGTCGCCTACGGCAAAATTCTGCCGCAGAGAGTCCTTGACATCCCCGAATACGGCTGCATCAATATTCACGCATCCCTCCTGCCGGAGCTCAGGGGAGCCGCCCCGATTCAGTGGGCTGTCATCAACGGCCTTGAAGAAACGGGAGTTACCTCAATGCAGATGAACGCAGGGCTCGACACGGGCGATATGCTCCTTTCCTCAAAGGTAAAAATCGGAGAAAACGAAACATCCGAAGAACTCTGGGACCGTCTCTCACTGCTCGCTCCCGACGTTCTCGAAAAAACTCTTGAAGATTTAAAAGCGGGCAGACTCAATCCCGTAAAGCAGGATGATTCTGAATCCACTTATGCGCCCCTTCTTTCAAAAGAAATCAGTCAGGTGGACTGGAACGCCGACTGCGGCACCGTCCACAATAAAATAAGAGGGCTTTATTCCTGGCCCTGCGCCGTTACCTTCATAAACGGCAAAAAGATTAAACTCATAAAAAGCATAAAGCATCCGCAGCTGAGCGGTCAGCCCGGTCAGGTCATTGAATCTGACGGCAGACTGATTATCGCCTGCAAAACCGGGGCGGTTGAGATTATCACCCTCCAGGCGGAAGGCAAAAAAGCAATGAGCGCCTCCGACTATCTCAGAGGCAACCCCATAGAAAACAACATAATTGTTTAAGGAGGTTTTGTTATGAGATTTATGTATATGGATATCTACTATCTGATTCTCGTCATCCCCGCAATGCTCCTCGCCCTTTTTGCGCAGATTAAAGTCAAATCCACTTACAGTAAATTCAGCCGTGTCCGCAACGTCAGAGGGCTCACGGGCGCACAGGCGGCGCAGCAGGTGCTTTCATATTACGGCATAACCGATGTCACTATCCGCCCCATAGGCGGCAATCTTACAGACAATTACAACCCCAAAACAAAGGTTCTCAGCCTGTCGCAGGCAAATTTCTCGGGCAGTTCAATCGCCGCAATCGGCGTTGCCTGCCATGAGGTCGGGCACGCAATTCAGCACGCAACCGATTATTACCCCATAAAAGTCCGTTCCGCCCTCGTGCCCGTTGCCAACATCGGCTCGTGGGTCGGCATCCCTCTTGCGTTAGCCGGCTATGTGCTCGGCTTTCATCCCCTCGTTTCAATCGGTCTTATGCTCTATTCTCTCATAGCGATTTTCCAGTTCGTAACCCTTCCCGTCGAATTCAACGCGAGCAGCAGGGCTATAAAAGCCATTGAAGAGCAGGGGCTCCTTTATGAAGATGAAACACAGGGCGCAAAAAAAGTGCTCTCGGCAGCGGCTCTCACCTATGTAGCTTCACTTGTTGTGTCGCTCGCAAACCTGTTAAGATTGTTTTTGCGTTTTAACAACAGAAAATAAACCCGGCGGAGATAATTATGAAATCGGCAAGACAGACTGCGTTTGAAATATTGCTTAAAATTCAAAAAGACGGCGCTTATTCCAACCTTGCTGTTGACAGTATGCTTACTGAAAACACACAGCTGGACTCAAGAGACACCGCCTTTGTCAGCGCACTCGTTTACGGCACAACGGAGCGCCGCATCTCTGTCGATTACAACCTCTCCCTCTACCTCACACAGCCGTTAAAAAAACTAAAGCCCGAGCTCCTCGCCATTCTGCGTATGGGCGCTTATCAGATTCTTTTTATGGATAAAGTCCCCGAGAGCGCCGCAGTAAACGAGAGCGTAAAACTCGCAAAAGAGAATAAATCCGCCTTCGCCGCCGCGCTTGTAAACGCCGTGCTTCGCAAGGTGGCTCAAAACGGCTTCATCCTGCCCGACGGCGATGAAACCTCACTCGAAAAACTCGAGGTTCTCTATTCCATTCCTCAATGGATTTTAAAACTCTGGATTGATTCCTACGGTTTTGAGAACGCCGTCGGCGTTGCGGCGAAATCGCTCGAACCCTCAAAAGTCGTTCTCAGGGCAAACACGCTTAATACAACCGTTGACGGTCTTGTCAGCGTTCTTGAAAGCGAAGGTGTCGGCGCGACCGTTTCCGGTATTGTCGAAAACTCCCTCGTGCTCGAAAAACAGGGCGCGGTCGAAAAGCTTGTCGCTTTCAGAGAGGGGCTTTTCCACGTTCAGGATTTTGCCTCTCAGCTCTGCGTAAAAGCCCTTGACCCTCAGCCGGGCGAAACCGTCTTTGACCTTTGTTCTGCGCCGGGCGGCAAGGCGTTCACTGCGGCTCAGCGGATGAACGGCGAAGGCAGCGTCAACGCATTTGACATCTACCAGTCAAGAGTTGAGCTTATAAGAAGCGGAGCAAAACGTCTCGGTCTTCCCAATGTCAAGCCATTTTTGTCAGATGCCTCCGTTTTCAATGAGAATTACGGCACCGCAGACAGAGTCCTTTGCGATGTTCCCTGCTCGGGTCTCGGCATTATCGGCAGAAAGCCCGAAGTCCGCTTCAAAACGCAGGATGAAATATCCGTCCTGCCCGAATTGCAGTTCAGTATCTTATGCAACGCAAGGCGCTATCTTAAAGACAGCGGCACCCTCATCTATTCCACCTGCACACTGAATCCCGCTGAAAATGAAGAGGTCTGCAACAGATTTTTAAACGAGTGCCGCGAATTTCAGCCGGTTCCCGTTCTGCCCGATGTCAGTGGCTTCAGGAGCGATGAATTCCTGACCCTTATGCCCCATCTCAGCGGCACCGACGGCTTCTTCATAGCCGCTTTTAAAAAACGGGGGTGCGGTAATGAATTATGATATAAAATCAATGACGGCTTCCGAAATCGAAGCAGTTTTAAAGCAGCTCGGTCAGCCCTCATACCGCGCAAAACAGATTTATTCCTGGCTTCACAAAAACAAAGCTTCGTCATATTCCGAAATGACAAATATCCCCAAAACCCTTATTGGTAAGCTTGAAGAAGAATATCCTTTAAATGGCTGTGAAATAAAACGCAGGCAGATATCCGAAAAGGATTCCACCGTAAAATATCTTTTTGAACTCTCCGACGGCGAGTTTGTCGAGAGTGTTGTTATGAAATACAAATACGGTTACACCGTCTGCGTTTCAACCCAGGCGGGCTGCAAAATGGGCTGCGCCTTCTGCGCCTCAACAGTCGGCGGCTTTCGCAGAAATCTTCTCCCCGGCGAAATAGTCAGTGAGATTTATACTGCGGAGAATGACCTCGGCATTACCGTTTCGCACATCGTTCTTATGGGTATGGGCGAGCCGCTTGACAATTACGAAAATGTTATGCGCTTTCTCGAAATCATCACAAGCGAAGAAGGGCACAATATCTCAATGCGAAACATCTCCCTTTCAACCTGCGGAATTGTTCCCCGCATTTATGATCTTATGCAAAAACATCTCGGGCTTACTCTTTCAATTTCACTGCACGCGCCTTTTGATGAAATGCGCAGCAGAATAATGCCCGTCAACAATAAATACCACATTGACGAACTTCTCACCGCCTGCAGGCGCTACGCCGCCGAAACATCCAGGCGCATATCCTTTGAGTATGCAATGCTCTCGGGAATAAACGACACAGACGAGTGCGCTCTTGCCCTCGCCAAAGCGCTTAAGGGAATGCTCTGCCACGTCAACCTCATACCGGTCAACGAGGTCAGAGAGAGTCCCTATCACCCCAGCACGCCCGAGAGGGTTAAAAGATTTGTTGAACTGCTTGAAAAAAACGGAATTACCGTTACAGTCCGACGCAAGCTCGGTTCAGATATAGATGCTTCCTGCGGGCAGCTCCGATTAAGACATACGGAAGGTAAAGATTAAATGAAGATTACGGCAAAAACCGATGTTGGTTCAGTCAGAAAACAGAATCAGGATTCCTACGCCGCAGGCGAAATTCCGGGCGGTATCTCCTGGGCTGTCGTCTGTGACGGAATGGGCGGCGCCGCCGGCGGTGCAGTTGCAAGCACCATGGCGGTCAGAATGATTTCGGATAAAATCTCCGCAGTCCGCCGCGAGACGCTCACAGAGAGCTATATAAGGAGTCTTCTGATTTCAACAATAGAAAATGCAAACACCTGCATATATGATGTTTCCTGCTCAAACCCCGAGCTTGCGGGTATGGGCACAACAGCCGTTGCGGTAATTACCGTTGATGAAAAAGCGTTTATAGCGCACGTCGGCGACAGCAGAGCTTATAAACTGTTCCCTGACGGCGGAATAAAGCAGGTTACCACAGACCACTCAATGGTTCAGCAGCTTGTCGATATGGGCGATATAACGCCCGCACAGGCAAGAATACACCCCGAGCGAAACATCATCACCCGCGCCGTCGGCGTCGATGAAAAGGTCAGGGTGGATTTCACCTGCGAAGAGCTGAATACCGGCGAAATACTTCTGATTTGCAGCGACGGTCTGTCCGGCTATGTTGAAGACGGCGAAATAGCAAAGGCGGTTGCGGCGGCAGATTACCGCGAGTGCGCCGACAAGTTAGTAAACCTTGCCATTGAAAACGGCGGGGGAGACAACATAACCGTTGTTCTTATTTCAAGGTAAGGGGGCAGAGATATGGAGAATTACACAGGTAAAAGATTAGACGGCAGATATGAGATTCACGAGGTTCTGGGCGTCGGCGGAATGGCAGTCGTCTATAAGGCATACGACAATATTGATGACAGAACAGTTGCCGTCAAGATTCTGAAAGAGGAATATCTCGCAAGCGAGGAGTTCCGCCGCAGATTCAAAAACGAGTCGAAGGCAATCGCCGTGCTCTCACATCCCAACATAGTAAGGGTCTATGATGTCAGCTACGGCGAGACGCTCCAGTATATTGTAATGGAATACGTTGAGGGTATCACCCTCAAGGAATATATCGAACAGCAGGGCAAGCTTGAAATCCGCGAGGCGGTGCATTTCACAATGCAGATTCTCCGCGCGCTTCAGCACGCCCACGACAAAGGCGTCGTTCACAGAGATATCAAACCGCAAAACATCCTTCTTCTCTCAAACGGCAATATCAAAGTTACCGATTTCGGCATTGCCCGCTTCAGCAACGAGCAAAAAACAATGACGGGCAGCGCCATCGGTTCCGTTCACTATATAAGCCCCGAACAGGCGAGGGGGGACATAATCGACGACAAAACCGACATTTACGCCGTCGGCGTCGTGCTTTACGAAATGCTGACGGGCAAGGTTCCCTTTGAGTCCGAAAGCTCCGTTTCGGTAGCCCTTATGCAGCTTTCCAAAGAGCCCACTCCGCCAAGGGAGCTCAATCCCAACATCCCCGTCGGCCTCGAACAGGTCGTTATGAGGGCTATGCAGAAGAACGTTCACGACCGCTACCAGTCCGCGGCGGAAATGCTCCTCGACATTGAGGAGTTCAAACGCAACCCGGGCGTCAGATTCCGTGAAGATTACTTTGTGGATAAAGCGCCCACAAAGCCGATTTCCGCAGTTACTGCGCCCGTCGTCAATTCCGCTCCTCCCGAAAAAAGCATTGACGACACGGATTATGATTATCAGTCGGGCAGAAGTGCTCCCGTAATCAAGGGCATTATTATCGGCATTGTCGCCATGCTGCTGATTGTTCTTGCCGCATTCTATTTCGGCACAACAAAGCTCAACGGCTCAAAGCTTACCGTTCCCAACTTTATGGGCAAAAACTACGCCCTCGAAATAGCGGGCAACTCCGACTACTCGGCATTTGACATCTCCGTCGAATACGTGCAGAACAGCACCTACGAAGACGGCATAGTCATCAGCCAGGAGCCCAGACCCAACCAGAAAATCGACAAACGCAAAAACCAGATTCTCATCTCCGTTGCCAGCACGGTTGAAATGGTAACGGTTCCCGATGTTGTCGGCAACACCTATGTTGAAGCCAAAAAGATTCTCGAAAACAGGGGCTTCACCGTTACCGCAACTCCGCAGACGAGCGCCGAGGTCGAATTCGGCACCGTCATTTCCACCGATCCCCAGGCGAATATCAGCGTGGAAGAGGGCTCAAACATCATCATTTTCTACGCCAGCGACTCCAAACTCAACGAGGTCCCCGAGCTCATCGGATGGGATTACGAAACAGCAAAATCACTTCTTGAAAGCGTCGGTCTCGAAATTGACGAGAACGCCACAAGGTATGAAGACAGCACCGAAAAATACGGCACCGTCATTAATCAGAGCATTGATGCGGGCGAAAGGGTTGAGTCAGGCAAAAAGATTGCTCTCGTTCTCAGCAGCGGCAACGCTCCCACAACAGAGCCCGAAGAAACATCCGTGCGCGTCTCAATCAGTCTTCCTTCAAGGGGCACAAGCAGCTCCGTTACCGCAACGCTCAACTCTTCGGTTGTCTATGATGACACGCTCCTGCTCGACGGCTCCGTGTGCACCTTCACCGTCTCCGGCTCGGGCGAGTCAAATTACCTCAAGGTGATGGTTGACGGCTCGCTTTACTACACCTGCGTCATTGACTTCACGAAGTCTCCTCCCGAAATGAAGGGCGGCGAATACCGCACGGGCGGCGGTATGTCAAGAGCGCTTATGCCATCGGTGCGTGGTATGAGCAAAGACACAGCCGTTGAAACACTCAAGGCAGCCGGCTTCTACAATATCGATTTCAACTACTCCGTAACCGATTCGTCAATAAATGAGGACAAGGTTTCCGCCCAGACTCCCGCCGCATCGTCCGACAGTCTCTTCCCCACAAGGTATGACACGGGCACAAAGGTTATCCTCACAATCTATCTCTATGAAGGAGAGTCAGATGAGCAGGCAGAATGAGTCCGAGGGAATCCTGATTAAAAGCATAGACGGTTTTTTCTATGTGGAAACGCCGCAGGGAGTGTTTGAATGCCGCGCCAGGGGATTGTTCCGCAAAAAAGGAACAAAGCCCGTAGCGGGCGACAGAGTCAAAGTTCTGCTCGATGAAACAACCGGCAACGTCATTACCGAAGTCCTCGAGCGCAAAACCCTCCTTGCAAGGCCTCCCGTTGCAAACATCGACAAGCTCATCATCGTTTCTTCCGTCAAAGACCCCGCACCCAATTTTCTTGTCATTGACCGCCTGACCGCCGTTGCCTGCAACAGAGAAATAGAGCCCGTCGTCGTGTTCTCAAAAAGCGACCTCGACAGTGCGGATGAGTATATCGAAATCTATAAAAAAGCAGGCATAACCTCTTTCGCCGTTTCATGCAAAACGGGCGAGGGGGCAGACAGAATCAGAGAAGAATTAAAAGACCATATAAGCGCCTTCGCCGGCAATACGGGCGTCGGCAAGTCATCCATACTCAATATGATTATGCCCGAGCTGCAGCTCGCCACAGGCGAAATAAGCACAAAACTCGGCAGGGGGCGCCACACCACAAGAGAGAGCGGGCTTTATAAAGTTGACGGCGGCTATGTCGCCGACACACCCGGTTTCTCCGCCCTTGAATTTGAAGGCGATGACATTATGTTAAAAGAAAATGTCGCCTTCGGTTTCAAAGAGTTCCTTCCCTATCTCGGCACCTGCAGGTTTTCCACCTGCCGCCACATTAACGACAAGGGCTGTAAAATAGTCGAAGCCGTTGAGAAAGGCGAAATAGCCCGCTCAAGGCACAACAGCTATATCGCCATGCTCAGTCAGGCAATGGAAATAAAAGAGTGGGAGCTTAAAAAACAAAAATAAACAAACAAAAACCGCTGTGACTTCACAGCGGTTTTGCTATCTATACTATTGTATTATTCAGCGGGAGTTTCGGGAGCTGCCTGCACTTTTTCTTCCTTCGGCTTGCGGAAAAGAATCTTGTCAACAGGGAAATACAGGAAGAACTGAACAGCAGAGCAGATCATAGTAGCCGCGTTTGCCGCCAGACTATCGCCCATCCATCCTTTTGAAACAAAAACATCTTTAAGAGTGGGGTTGAGCCATGCGGAAAAGCAGATAAGCGCTATTGTGAAAACAATGTAAATCGGAAGGGTAACAGCAACATTTGCGCTTGAATTGAAGGTCTTGTCTCTGTTTACAAAGAAAGCGACAATCTGCGCAATTATGTTAGCGGTGTTGTTAACAATAAAGTAACCCAGGCCGCCTGCCGCTACAGTTGAAACAAATACCCACCATTCAAAAGGTGTGTCATACTGTGCCTTGATAGCGGGAATCAGGGGCAGAAGGTTCAGCAGAACAAACTGAACAATCATCGCAATAAGACTTACAAAAATGAATTTAACAAACTGCCAAACTGTCTTGACCGCCGAGCCCTTTTCAGCCGCGGCTTTATCGATGTCGTTTAATTTTGCCATATTACGCTCCTTAATAGTTTATATTTAAAAGAATCCTGCTTAATCTTCGATGTCGCCGTCTGTTTCGTCTGCCGGTTCTTCGGTATCGGCTTCGTCACCGGCATCTTCCGCCTCAACCGGCTTTGCGACTGCGCTGTCTCTCTTGGCGTTGAGCTCGTTTATCTGTTCAACAAACATGTCAATGAGAGCATCAATCTCGCTTATGCGTGAATCGCGCTGTCTGAGCTGTTCCTCAAGGTCGCTCCTCGTGACTTCAAAGTCTTTCTCCATCTGGCTGATTCTCTCTTTGTATTCCGCCTCAAGAGCATTCTTTGCTTCACGCAGTTCGTTTATAACAGCGCTCTTCTCGTCCATCTGTGCCTCAAGTGCGCTGAATTTTTCAAGGAACTCATCCGACTGAGCCGCGCCTGACGAAACGCCTTCGTTGACCATATCCTCAAGGGATTTTACTCTCTCTTCAAGCTCCGATGCATACTGCTTGTGGAACTCCGTCTCGTTTGCGAGGGTTGTTACCATATTGGTCTTTGTCTCAAGCTCGTTTGCAAGCTGGTCTCTTTCTTCCTGCAGCTTTGCGTATGATGACTCATACTCCTGAGCATCGGCACGAAGTTTATTTATTTCCTCATTGATTTCGGCATAGTGCTCGGCGTCTTTGCGGAGCTGTTCCGTCGCTTTCTGGAAATCGTTGTGCTCTTCGCAAAGGTCGTTGTATTTCTGTAATGTTTCTTTATAACTCTTGTCAAGCAGTGTGTTGTCTTTAAGTGCGCTTTCGTATTCGCCGCTCAGAAGGTTGTATTTGTCAATGGCCTCCTGGTATTGCTTTTCCATTGCGCTTCTCTTGTCAAGCGTCAGCTGGTAGCTTGCGCTCAGCGAATTGAAGCGGTCAACAAGAGCTTCGTGCTCTCTTAGGAGGGCGGCGTTTCTCGCATAAAGATCATCATAAAGAGTGGTCTTTTCGGTGAGTTCTTCTATCTGCTTTTCAAGGTCCCTGATTCTTGCGTCCTTAAGGTCAACCGCCTTTGTGAGTTCCTCAAGCTTTTCCTCTTTTATCTGGAGGTCTGCAGAGAGCTGTGAAACAGTAGCGGTGAGCTCATTGATTCTAGACTTGAACGTCGCGTCGTCGGTGGCGCTGAAGTTTGTGTAGGTTGCCGCACCCATAACACCGGGGGAGGACTGTGCCTTTTCAAGGGCAAGCTTTGTCTCGGCAAGCTCCGCCTTCGCCTCGTTGAGCTCCTGTCTTATCGGGTCAACCTCCGCCTTGGCAGATGCATACTTTTCCCTCAGGGCGTCGCGTTCGCGGTTGCTTAATACAAGCTTTTCCTTGAGTTCGTCAACCTTCTGCTCATACATCTTGAGACTGACGTTCTTGGAGTTATTTAGATCTTTTATATAGGTTTCGACTTCTTCTTTGTCGTAACCCCTCATAACCTGTCTGAAGTTGAAACTGGCCTGGCCTTCGTTAGCCATCGATAATCATATCCTTTCTTTATGAACTTTAACAGATCCGCAATATTAAAAAACGTAAAAGAAAGAAATATATAGAATGCGGACATAATTCGTCAATATTATAAAATATATTATTACCTAAAATGTTATTATTGTCAAGGATAAAATTATTTAATAACAAAGATGTAATTTTTATGTAACAATTTTCAGCGTTCAAACATTTTTTCACATAATATCATTGAATAATACAATATGTTGTGCTATATTATCAACCGTAACAAAATATATGATTCCGGAGCGTAAATTATGAATCAGAAACCGGTTAAAGCAGTAATAATCGGCGGAGGGCACAGAAGTCTTGTCTATGCCGAACTCGCCGTTCTTGAACCCGAAAACCTTGAAATAGTCGGCGTGGCGGATCCCGACGTCCGCCGCCGCAGCTTTATCTGCGAAAAATTCGGTATTCCCGCAGAACATTGTTTTGAAACGGCGCAGGAGCTCGCTAAAGCGGAGAAATTCGCCGACATCGCCATTAACGGCACAATGGATGACATCCACGTTGCAACAACAATTCCTCTCCTCGAAGCGGGCTATGATGTTCTCCTCGAAAAGCCGTTTGCCGTCAATGAGAATGAGGCAAAACAGCTCGTGAAAGCGGCAAAAAAATACAACCGCAAGGTTATGGTCTGCTTTGTTCTTAGATACGCTCCTTTTTACAGCGGAATTAAAAATGAAATAGTCTCGGGCAGAATCGGCACCGTAATCAATATTCAGACAACCGAGTTCGTCAGCTACCACCACATGTCAACAAGCCACGTCAGGGGCAAATGGAACAATTCCGACCGCTGCCACAGCTCAATGCTCCTGGCAAAATGCTGTCACGATGTTGATATCATGATGTGGCTTATGGGCAAAGACAAGCCGTCTGCCGTCTCCTCGTTCGGCTGCAATCAGCAGTTTGTGCCGTCAAACGCGCCTGAAAACTCCGGCACAAAATGTCTCGTTGACTGCCCGCTTGTTGATGAATGTCTCTATTCCGCAAAAAGAATCTATATCGACCATCCCGACAGATGGGCTTTTTATGTCTGGGATAAACTCGAGGGCATCGAAAACCCCACCATTGAAGATAAAATCAACCTCCTCAAAGGCGACAGTCCCTACGGCGTCTGCGCCTACAAAAGCGACAACAACGTGGTTGATCACCAGAGCATTGTTGTCAGTTTCAGAAGCGGAGCCACAGGCACCCACAATATGGTCGGCGGCACCGCAACAGGCAGAAGAACTGTTCACATCGTCGGCACAAAGGGCGAGATTTTCGGCGAATTTGACAGCGGAAAATATACGGTCTCCCTCATCGACCCTTCGCCCGGTTGCGAGCACAGCGATTACACAGTTGACACAAACGTTTCGGGCGACAGCCACGGCGGCGGAGACCTCGGGCTTATGAGGGATTTCATCGCTTATGTAAGGGGCGAAAAGACATCCCTTTCCTGCACATCCATCGATGACACATTCTCCGGGCATCTTGTTGTTTTCCTCGCCGACAAATCGCGTGAGAACAACGGCGCCGTGCAGGTGATTGACCTTGATTGAAAGAATACTCAGCGAAAACTCCGTGTGGGAGAAGCTTCTCTCCTCCGATACTCCGGTTGTCCTTTATGGTATGGGCAACGGAGCGGATATAATACTTGATGAATTTGCAGCTCTCGGCATAAAATGCTCGGGAGTTTTTGCAAGCGATCCCTTTGTCCGCGGCCAGACCTTCCGCGGATTCAAAGTCGAAAAACTCTCCGATATCGAAGCCCGCCTCGGCAGTTTTACCGTTGCCGTCGCTTTTGCAACACAGCTCGACAGCGTCATTGAAAATATAGTGAATATATCCGCCCGGCACCGCCTCCTTGTTCCCTGCGTTCCCGTTTACGGCGCGGACATTGTCAACAGAGATTTTGTCAACAGGTTTTCGCCTGAAATCGAAGAGGCATACTCCCTGCTTTACGACGAAGAGTCAAAAAGAGTTTATGAGAACGCGCTGCGTTTTATGTTCGGCGGAGAACTCGGCACTCTGCCCGGTATAACCTGCACAAAAGACGATGTTTTCAACAGTTTCTTCCACCTTGGCAGCAGTGAGGATTACCTCGACCTCGGCGCCTACAGAGGCGACACAATCGCCGAATTTCTGCGTTTTTCGGGCGGCGGTTATTCTTCAATCACCGCCCTCGAGCCGGACGCCAGAACATTCTTAAAGCTTGAGGAATTCTGCAAAAATCTTGACTCCTGCACCTGCATAAACGCCTGCGTTTCAGACATCGACGGCTCGGTTATTTTCAACAATTCCGCAGGCAGACAATCGTCAATTTCAACAAACGGAAAAACGGTCAAATCCTTTACCGTTGACACCGTCTGCAAGGGCAGGGGCGTCACTTATCTGAAGGCGGATATCGAAGGCGCCGAAAAACAGATGCTCCTCGGTGCCGCAGGAACCTTAAAAAAATACAAACCCAAACTCAATATTGCCGCCTATCACAAAAGCAAAGATTTCTTTGAAATCCCTCTTCTGATTCACAGCTTAAACAGCGATTACAAGCTATTTTTCCGTAAACATAAATACATTCCCTGCTGGGATCTGAACTGCTACTGCGTTTGATGTTTCTCACAAATCAAATGCAGTATTTTTGTTTATAATAACGAATCATAATTTATGAATAATTCTTGAATTTTTTATGATTTTATTATATTATTATAGCGGATATATTTGATTCGTGAAGGCACGGGTTGATATTCCGGAATTTTTAAGAAAGAAGGTAATGCCAATGGCTAAAAAACTCCTGGCACTGGCGCTTGCCCTGCTGATGCTCTGCTCGGTAGTTCCCTTCGCCGCTTTTGCGGATGATGAAGTTGTTGACGCCGAAACCAGAGTCAGCGCATGGGATGCCGATTGCGACCTTCTTCTCGCCAAACTTTTCGACAACGAAGAATCCGCTCACTGGAAATACGTTGCCGAAAATGATGAGACACTGTCAAAGACAATGCTCACTTACACTGTGTTTGCTCTTTATGACGACGCATGGAAGAACGGCTTTGACAAGAGCGTTTCGGTCGATAAAGCCGAAGAGATTCTCTGCTCACTCATCGAGAAGATTGACGCCAACGTTGGCGAGTCGAAAATCGCTCCCATCATCAAGGTTCTCGAAACCGCAACAAGCTTAAATGACCTCCTTCAGAAGGTTAACGGCTTTGTTAAGATTTCAGACACCCTCACTTCAACAGAGTGGTCCACCGCGTTCCAGTATATCGAATGGGCAATCAAGGTCGGCAAACTCTATGAGAAGTCAAGAGACAGAGTCATCCTTGCTTACGCACAGATCCTCTCTGTTCAGGCTGCAAACGAATACTACAAAGAAATGCTTCAGTATATCGTTGACAACTGCCCCTACAATGTAGTTGTTACAGCAGCTTCCAACCTTATCAACGACATCGAAGAGAGCGTTGAAAGCCTCATCAAGGGCGAAGTCCTCGACGCTGCCGGCTTTGCGGCATCAAATCTCTTCAACACCGCAGCTGAAATCGCTCTCAACACAAACGCTTACACTGCAGTTGCTCTCAAGGTTTACAAAACCGGCACAAGCGTAGCCGACAAACTTTGGAACACCAGCAACCAGTTCGAGCTTATGGATGAGCTCTACACCACATTCTTTGCCGAGACAGCAGTTGTTGACTGGGCAAAAGAAGCAGTCGGCGCAGACAAAACTCAGTTTGCAGTAAGTGCAGTCCTTACACTCAGACAGGTCGGCGCACAGTCGCTTTATGATCTCAAGGTTGCTCAGTCGGGCGGCATAATCGGCACTATCAAAGATCAGATTAACCGCAACGTCACTTCCGACAACATCGCCGAAATCCTCGTTCTCAATATGATGAAAGAAGTTCTCTTCGGCGCAGATCCCGCAACCTACAGCGAGTTCAAAACAATCGCAATTGCATACACACCCGCAACAATGTCAATCGGCAGCATCGCCATCTATGACAACGAAGATCAGCAGTTCTATGCAGAAAACGGCTATATGGGCGTTGTTTACAACGGCTACAGCGGCGGATATGTCAAAGCTGCCTTCATCACATCCGATGAGCAGGTCGGCTTCATTTCCGACAAGCCCGTAACCGCATCCTGCATTATCGACAAACTTGTTGACGGCGCAGTTGTTGACTATTCCTTCTCAGACGTAGCTATAAATGAAGGCAAAGTTATTACCGTTGCTACAACAGAATTCGGCGAAACTCCCGTTTACACCGTAACCGAAAACGGCGAATCAACCGACATCGCTCTCAATGCTGATTTCGTATATCCCACAGCTAAAGAGATCAACGCAGCAACAGTTGCAACAGCAGTCAAAGATGTAGCTCAGAAGAAGACCAACGACTTTATCAGATCAATATTCGCATCAATCTTCAGTGCCTTCTCAGCAATATTCTCCAAACTTTCTTTCCTCAACATTTTCAAGAAATAAGTTTGAAGAAATTCTGATTTGAATCAATTCCCCTGTGCAGAAATGTGCAGGGGTTTTTCCTTTTTATTATAGATTTATTACATTAAATAATATGCTTTTCAACGGCATTTCCGTATGCGGTATTAACCCCTGATTTTCCAATTCGGAAACATCACTCATTCGCGAAACACCCGGGAGCGTTGAGAGAAGGGTAAAAAAAGGAAAAAATAAATGTTGACAGAGGGGGAGGTATGTGATATATTAATCGAGCGCCCGTGAAGAAGGGGAGCTTCTGAGCGGGTAAATAGCACCTTGAAAATTAAAC
>JAEEYU010000047.1 GCA_016288315.1 Clostridiaceae bacterium
AATGACGGCGTTGATTGCCGAACTTGTCGCTCTTATCGGAGTGGTTATAACAGGGATCGTATCAATATCAAAGGTGTTTGACGGTCAACGATGTCTGCTCCGCTCCGAAATGCTGAAAATATATTTCAAGCACCAACAGGAAAAAGAAATCAGACAGTATGAATATGAGAATTTCTTCCTGCTCTACGAAGCCTATAAGAAGCTCAAAGGCAACAGCTTCATAGACAAAGCGGCAGACGAAATCAGAGAATGGACGGTGAAACAGTGAAGACAATATCCAACTATCAGCTTGTATCGTTCTGCGAGCTTGCTCTGCAAAAGCCCACGCTCTATATGTGGGGAACATACGGCAAACCGATAACAAGGTCGCTTTTAACATCCAAAGCGAAACAGTATCCGAAGAACTATTCGGAAGCACGAAAGGCATACCTCGCAAAGCATATGGACGGCAAAACTCTCGGCTGCGACTGTGCAGGACTGATAAAATGGGCGTTGTGGACTACTGATTGCGACATAAACAAACCGCCTAAATATAACTCCAAAACGGACAGAGGCTCTGCGGGGCTGTATGCGGCAGCAAAGGAGAAAGGCAAAATAAGCACTATGCCCGAAACTCCCGGTCTGATCGTCTACAAGTCCGGACACGTCGGCGTATATATCGGCGGGGGAAAAGTGATCGAATGCACGCTCGGTAAGCGTGGAGACGGAATAGT
The DNA here is from genome assembly GCA_016288315.1 of Clostridiaceae bacterium. Classification (GTDB taxonomy): domain Bacteria; phylum Bacillota; class Clostridia; order Oscillospirales; family Acutalibacteraceae; genus CAG-177. The sequence continues at coordinate 714 of JAEEYU010000047.1, forward strand.
TAAAACGGATCTGAACGCTGCCGGTTGGACTCACTGGCTGAAAATACCCGAGGTTGAGTATGTGCCGGATAAAATTTCCGTTTATCAGAAGAAAACATCTATTTTTGACAAACTTAAATGGTGGAGGCGTGACGTATGATTGACCTTACTGATGTTGTTGCGGCGATAATAACGCTGCTGTGCGCTCTTATCTCTGCGTTTTTGATACCTTACCTGAAAGCTAAGTTTGACACCGAAAAGCTTGCAAAGATCCAAACATGGGTCAACGCAGCGGTCGAGGCTGCTGAAATGATCTACAAGGGCGCAGGACGGGGCGAAGAGAAAAAAGCCTATGTCAAAGCTTGCCTTGAAGCTCACGGATATGCGCTTGATGTGGACGAGATCGAAAATCTGATAGAGTCGGCAGTGTATGATCTCAATTTTATCAGAGTCGAAAACGATGAAACTGAAATCAGTGAAGCCGACAATCCCGAAGCGTAGTCCTCCTCTCACATACTATCCCTCGCTCTGTTTGCCGACAGGACGGGGGATATTTTAACCGCTTCACACTTTTGTCAACGATTGTGTATTGATTTTCGGTGTCAAATATGCGATAATGAATCAGAAGCGGAAAATCCTCCGAAAAGTTCGTGTTTTTTTGTTTGTTTCATTTTTTCCCTTATCTCCTTGAAAATCCCCGAAGTCGTCTAAACCTCTACGACCTCGGGGAGCATTCTTTTTTTTTGACATCTTTTTTGACATCTTTTTCTTGCAAAGTTATGTCAAGTTATGCTAAGTTATGCTAAGCAGACCGACAAACAGGGCATAAAGAAAACCCCATAACCAAGCGGTTTTTTCGCTTAATTACAGGGTTTTTTTCTGTGGCGCGCTGTGAGGGACTCGAACCCCCGACCTACTGGTTCGTAGGCAGGGAAAAAGGTGATAATGACGCGGTTTTTTAGCCTTTGCCATCTTTTTCGCTATCTTCGAGGAACTTTTCAAGCTTATTTACCGCCGAATTTTGCTTATTTTCGCGAAGGTCTGCGTAGATGTTCACCGTGGTTCTGATGTCGGCGTGTCCGAGGAGCTTTTGAGCCTCTTCGGGCGATAAATCAGCCTCTAAACACATCGTTGCGAAGCTGTGCCGGAGCTGATGGGGGGTCAATGTTACCTCAGTGATACGCTTATGAGGGGTTTTCTGCAATTCTGAGAGAGTTTTCAACTCATTTCCGTCATTGTCAACGAAATATTCTCTTCGAAAGCCCGTTGCAAGGGCGTATTGCCGCCAACGCCGCGAATATTCCTGCTGTGAGAGCGGTGTTTCGCCTCCGTCAGCAGAAAATATGAAACCGTTTTTCCTTTTTTCCGCTTCAAGAACCGTTTTCAGGCGAAATAAGAGCGGAACAGTCCGATTTCCGTTCTCCGTCTTCGTATCTTTGATAACCGGCTGATTATGGGGGAAGGTAAGAGCCTTGTTGATGGTGATTTTCCTGTTTTCGAAGTCAATATCCTCCCAACGGACTGCGAGAGCCTCCTGAGAGCGTGTGCCTGTATATAATAGGAAGAAGGCAAACAGTCCGAACGGCTTGTCGAGCGAATTTGAGACAATATCCTCCTGTTCGGGCGTGGCTGAGTGTATCTTCTTCACGGAACCCCTCGGAGAGCGCACAGATTGCGCAGGATTGACTTTTAACTCGCTGCCCCGTCTCATTATCTCAAAATCGAATACCTTGCTGAAAACGGCTTTGTGAGCTTTGATATACGCTTGCGAATAGCCGTCTTTTTTTAGGCGTTTTAAGAAGGTTAAAATATCGAGTGGCTCGATGTCTTTGATCGGAGTGTCGGCATACTCTTCGAGGATCCGTTTCAGGGCGGGGGAGTATTGCGACATCGTTTTGTGGCTGACATTTGCGGAATACTCTCTCTCCCACTCTTCGGCGACCGAACCAAAGGTGACGATGTTGTCAGCCTCGGGATCGTATTCAGCCATTTTGCGGCGCACTTCCGCCTGAGTCTTGCCGATGAAAAATTTACGCTTGCCGTTGATGGTGACAGAAGCCTGCCACCGTCCGTCAGATCTTCGAGTCATTACTTTATCTCCGCATAGAACGCCACGGCTTTCCCGAGGATGCGAACGTGGTTGATTTCTTCGCCGACATAGCGAATCGGCTTATAATTCGGATTATCGGCGTAGAGTGTAATTATGTTGGACTCTCTGTCGAAAAAGAAGCGTTTCAGGGTGGCTTCGTTGTCGATGATGACCACAGCGATCTCACCGTTGTTGACCAACGGCTGCTCTCTGCACAAGACCGTGTATCCGTCAAATATACCTGCGCCTATCATACTGTCTCCCCTTGCTTTCAGGGCGAAGTCTGCATGAATCGATGAATCGGCTTCGAGGAATATGTCGTGTTCTTCGTTGGTGTATATCGGTTCCCCGCAGGCTATCTCCCCGAGCAGGGGGATTTTTTTTGTCCGAACTTCATAAGTGTTGGACGGATACCGAGGCTGTGGCGGCACAGAACGCCTAATTTCAAACAGAGACTCAGCCGGGACATTAAAATACTCGGCGATTTTTTGTATTTGTGCGATTCGAGGAAGACCGCCCTGTTTCCAGTTCGAGACCGTGCCGGTTGCAATTCCAAGCTCAGAAGCAACGCTCGAAGGGCTTTTCCCCGCACTTGTGCATAAAGAAAGGTATTTGTCGTAAAACATATTGTCCTCCTTTTTGGTTAAAATAAACAAATTTCAGTTACCCGCAAATACTGTCAATTGTGTATTGATACAAATTTATTAAAATTGAGATTTTCTAGTTGACAATTGTGATTAATTGATGTATAATACGCACATAAGAACTTAATTGACACCCGAAAAGACAGTGAAAAACCGAGCCTGCGAGAAATCAGCTTTTCGCAGAACATCAAAGGTTGTTAAGTTATCTCATCAATTCTTAATATACCACAAATTCGGTTAATTGTCAATAAGGTTTTAATTAAAATCTTAATTGAAAGGAGAAAAAAAATGAGGAACAACGGCAGAACGGTTCGAATAGTCGTAAAAGAACCGGGAAAACAGGCAGAGGAAAAACAGATCAAGAACACGCTTGAAGCATATCAGGAAGTCGTTGGCGGGTATATTGAGACGGTCACGCTCTCAACGAACCTGATCATCGTATGTAACGAGGAGGGCAGACTTATGGATCTTCCATACAACTGCAACATATGCGGGATCGACTTCTACGGTCCGATATTGCTTATAGGCAGTTCGAGAGATGATTTTTGTTCGTTGGAAGCGACAGAAACGGCTCTGAAAAAACTGCTTCCGCAACTTTACGCAGAGGAGGCAAAAGCATGACAACGGCGCAAAAGATAAAGGTCGAACTTATCAGACAGGGCAAAACACAGCGTTGGCTTTGCGAAGAGATAGAAAAGCGAGGCATTAAATGCCATGAGGTTGCGCTCTCTCAGGCTCTCCACGGCTTTGACAGCCCGAAGGCAAGAGACATCATATCGACTTCGGAAGACATACTGTTCAATCACTAAACAGCTAGGGGAAATGAAAAAAAATGAAAACGAACGAAAACACCGTCGTCAGCTTGAAGCTCAGCAGGGCGGACACCGTAAGACTTATGCTCGCGTGCATCAAATACTCGCTTGATGAGCCTCTGGACGAATACGGACGCAAAAAATGGACGGACATATACGACAAGATGAGAGAGCAGCTAGACGAGTTTGACGAAAAGCAGAAAAAGAAAGCATTGTATGATTATCATCCTTATAAGAGAAAAAAGAAAAAGGAGGCAGAACGGAATGACTGAAAAATACAGAATCACGGCATCACGAATTTCAGAGGCGCACGGTGGCAGAGAGCTGTTAAGCATCAGCGAGGTCGAAAGCTTGCTTGACCTTGACCGCAGAACAATCATCGGACACCGCCTGTTGCCTGTCAGACGACAGGGAAACCGTCTGCGCTTTTCTGTGGCTGATGTTGCAGAATATCTCACACGCTCGACATCGCTGAGGTATCGTTGAATGAATAAGAGGAGGAACACATTTATGAAGACGCTTGAAATCCGCAGGGCAAAACGGATCATCAGACTTATAGCCGGAGTTATCGGCGCAATGGGACTTGTAATCGCAGCATTGGCATTCGGCATGATGTTTTATCTAGGCAGCAAGGGCGAACTGCTTCCGGGCGAAGCGGTCATGTTTCTGATTGCCGGACTGGTTGGCAGCGTGATGACATTTGTCGGCATCACACTGGGCGATTGAGGAGGGCTGAACAATGAGTGAATGGCTTTACTGCAAACACTGTCATACACCGCTTGACGACCATGAAGTCATCAGAACGTGGCAGCAGTTGACGGACGATCCTCGGGACAGAGTGCCGTCCTGGGAATGTCCATACTGCCACTCGGACGAACTCGAAGAAGCAGAAGAATGTGAGCGCTGCGGAATCGTGCTTCCGATTGACGATATGACGGACGGCATCTGTGACGACTGTATTGACGATCTTATCGCCGAGTTTAAAGAAAAAAACAAAAATGCACAATAACGAATGGATTATAACAACGAAAAAGGAGAAAAGGGAAATGGCACGAATCATTGGCATAATGGGCGAGAGCGGAGCGGGCAAGACCACTTCGATGAGGAACCTCGACCCGGCAACAACATTTTATATCGACTGCGACAAAAAGGGTTTATCCTGGCGCGGATGGAAAACACAGTATAACAAGGACAACAAAAACTATGCCGTGACGGATGATCCGGCAAAGGTTACCGCTTACCTGCAAGCGATAAACAGCAAGACGAGCGACAACCGGATCAGGACGATAGTTGTAGATACGCTGAACGGCTGCATGGTGGCTGATGAGATGCGAAGAAGCAAAGAGAAAGGGTATGACAAATGGCTTGACCTGGCTGTCTCGGTCTACGGGATCGTTGACTACGCTCTGACTATGCGGGACGATCTGACGGTCATCTTCATCTGCCACAGTCAGACAGTGCAGAACGACAACGGGTATATGTTCACCTCGATCAAGACCTCGGGACAGAAGCTTGCAAAGATTCAGCTTGAAACAAAGTTCCCGATCGTCCTGCTCGCAAAGGCGATCGACGGCGAGTATGTTTTCGAAACTCAGGCGAACTTTTCGACCGCTAAATCCCCGATGGGACTGTTTGAGACAAAGACGATCCCGAACGACATCTCGAAGGTTTTGGAGGCGCTGGCGGCATATGAGCAGGAATGAAAAAAGCAGTTGCACGAGCTATCTCGAAGCAAAGGCAAAGATCTACTTCCCGAATGGCGATGTGCGGTGTCGATACTGTCCTTGTCTTGAAACTTACGCTCGCGCCCAGTGCCGGCTGACAGGCGAATATCTTGTTTTGCCTGACAGTTCGGTTGGTATGTGGTGTCCGTTGGAGTTTGACGGCGAGGTGAAGGAGGTCAAGCGAGATGAAAGTTAAATTTTACGCACCGTCCGATGTGGCAGAAGAAAGCAGAAAGACCACGAAGGATGTCATATCGTTTATGTTGCATATGTTTGCGTGGTATTTGCGAGACGAGCTGAATTGGGGACACGACAGGATAGACCGATGTCTGAAATGGCTTGACAAACATTCGGCTGACTATATGGGAGCAGACGGAGAGGTAAGCTTGACAGATTTGCATAAAATGCTGGTTGATGAGGTAGGAATAAAGATTGACTTTGACAAGGAGAGAATGAGATGAGCTTGACAGACAGACAGAAACAGATGATTGAGGCTTATTTGCCGACACCACCTGACCCTGAATTGAAAGACGATGAATATTATGTTTTGGGCACGGATTGGAGATGCCACAAAGTGTATGTGAGAGACCTTCTGCCGCACGATGAGGAAACGACATACGGCGTGTATGAGGTAGGCTCTAACAGGCGGATTGATGCAGGCTACGGCTCGGAATGGATCGGCTTCCGAAAGGCTTCTATGTATGACAACAAGCAGGACTGCAAAGATATGACACACTGTATGTTTGACAACTGGGAACATCTGAGGGACTTACAGAGGCAGGAGGGATTAATATGAACTGTCACGGCTGTAAATGGCTCGATGAAGACCAAAAGCGGGGCGAGGGGCGAGGCTATTGCTCAATGATCGTCCGTAGCAAGACATACCGTCCTAATCAGGGCGACAGAGTAAGGTTGAGGTCTGATGAACGGTGTGAGTTGTATGAAGAAGGAAAATTTGAAAAGAGGTTTGAGAATGGCACAAAGGGTAATGATAACAGTTGATTTATTCGGAAACGAGGTTGAACTCGTCGAAAATCCAAACAGCAAAAAGACAAAAACGATGCAGGAAATGTTCGGAACTAAAGATGGGCTGACTTGCAAAACGTGCAAACATTTATATTGTAGGCGGCAATCGCGAAAGTGGTATAAATGCGAATTATGGGATGATTATTTCCGAGGGATAAGCGAAGCAAGCGACATTCGCTTAAAAAATCAAGCGTGTGGAAAATATGATCATAACGAGGTTTGAAAAATGAAAATAAAACGGCAATTAAAGAGCTGTCCGTTTTGCGGCGGCGAGGTGAAAGCAAAGAAGACAGACAAACTGTTGAGCTCTACGACATTGTTGCGTATTATTCCGATTTGGCAGTTCAGGTGCCAGAACAAGGAATGCGGAGCGGTGGTGTCGTTTGAGAGCGACAGGACATACCGCAATCAAGACGATGCATTTGAGCTGTATGACAGGAGGTTTGACAAATGAGCGAAAAGGCAATTTTCAAAACGGCGAAACGGCTTGAAGATTGGGGCAAATGGAAACGGTATGTGTGGAGCAGGTGGGAATATGCAAAGTGTCCGTTTTGCGGGATAACCGAAAATCAACCTACTAATTACTGCCCACAGTGCGGCAGAGATATGAGGAAGGAGGTTGAAAACACAGCGATGGAAATAATCAGCGAGATTAAAAACGGTAGAGAGATATACAGGGGTGAACTGATACGGTGTAAGGATTGCAAGTTCTTTGACCGTGTGATGTCCAAGATAACCTTCTGTATCAGAGAAATCGCAGAAAAAGAACCCCTCGTTATGGTAATGGCTGAAAACGACTATTGTTCCAAAGGGGAAAGGAGAGGTAGCGATGGGTGAATTAAAGGATTATATTTTGGAACATTTTAGCAGGGGCAAGGATTGTGGATACATAACGAAAGAACTTGTCCGCTGTAAGGATTGCGTGTTCGCTTGCACCGATGAGAACCTCTTATATTGCGACAAAATATATAAAGTAGCAGAAGGCGATCTGTATGGAGTATCTCTCCCAGTAACGCCTGATGATTACTGTTCAAGAGGAGAAAGGAAGGAGTATTAACAATGAAACAAAAACTAACGCCGCAAGAAAAAGAATTTCAAAAAGCGGTCAAAAAACAAGAAAAAGAATTTCAAAAAGCGGCAAAAAAACTGCAAAAATCATGTAGAAAAAGCATTAAAACAATACAAAAATTCAAAAATGCGATGGAAGCTGTAAAGGAGGAGACAAAATGTTAATAATTTTGATAACTTTAATTCTTATAATCATTTGTTTTGTTTGCGCATTCATCATGAAAGCAATTGATGAATATTTGGACTACGAAACTTGGTATATCCCTGCGGCAATCCTTGCCATTGCTCTCATAATCGAAATTGTAATTTGTGTCAACTCACAGGTATGTAAAGATTTAACCGAAGACAAATATTTGATGCGATATGAAATATTACAAGAGCAACTGTCTGACGAGTTCTACAAAACCGAATATCTCGATCAGAGACAGAAGTTAATGGAAGATATTCTGGAATACAACAACGCCATTATGGACGGGCGGTTTCTTAGTAAAACTCCTTGGCTCAACTGGTTTTATCCAGAAGATTGGGATGCAATACCGCTCATTGAAGTTAAAAATGAAAAAGGAGACTAATATGTCGAACTGGAAAGAAGATTACTCCGAAAGATTTGACAAGTTGAGAAAAAACCGAGTTGAACTTAGTCATTTCAAATATGGAAGCGCACGAAAAAACTTCAAAACGGGAAACGTAAATGCGCTTGCGACAATGCAACTATGCGTAGATAAATACAAGGAAACAGGCAACACCGAATATCTTTGCGATGCGGCAAACTATATCATGTTTGAATATATGTTCCCGCAAGTTTCGAACGCCTATTTCAAGGCAACAGACTCAGGGCAATCAGCTGGAATAGTTGGGATCAGCGAGAAAGAAATGGAGGAATTAAAAGATGAAAATTGATAAAGACGACGACCGATACGAGCAGACAACAACACAAAGTTCATTCAGCCCCAAGCAGGAACGGAAGTATGTTGCCGATTTTACATACATGGCGGACAATTATATCAAGTTTGATGTCAGCGGATATGTGGATTCTTTGGTGAAAAATATTGATGAAGAGATAGAACGCCAACTTGCAGAAGCTGGTTTTATAAAAGTCGTTCGGTGTAAGGACTGTAAGTTCTGGCAGGATAATAACGGCGGCTATCCACACGAAGACTGCAAATGGAATCACGATGAGACACCTGACGAAGATGATTACTGTTCAGGCGGAGAAAGGAGATGAAGCAATGATACAGATACCGATTGAGCGAAGGGAAGAGGCTGTCCCCGAAGGATATGTTAAGGTTGTAAGATGTTGCGAATGCAGGTGGCATATGGGAAAAAAAATACTCGAACAAATTTGGTGTTCCCGTTTCAATATATTGGTGACTTATAATCATTATTGCGCCGTAGGAGAAAGAAAGGAAGACAATCAATGAAAGACGAAATGGAGGATTTGCTTGAAATTGTAAAGAAGATGAACGAGGAGCGACGCCGTGAATACGATGCGGCGATGAAGGCTGGATATTACACCAGAGCGGAAGAATTAGCATATGCGGTTGATGCGTTTGGTATGGTCGAATGGCTGATTATAGACCCCAAATTAAGGGAAAGAATAAGACGACTAGAAGAGCAAGATACGCTTGACGAACGAAAGGATGAAATAAAATGAAATTTATTGAGTTGCACAACGGAACAGGCGCTCGATGGGTAAAGATAGATGCGATTAAAATGATTGAAGAAGCAGAACCATCAAAAACACGCCCCGAAATATCGAGCTATATTCGTCTGGACGGCTCTGCGTATTTTTTCAACGAAACACCCGAAGAAATTCTTAAAAAAATAGCCGAGGCTGAACATGAGAGTAGCTTTATGGACGAATGGAAAAGGGAAGTTGACGATCAGATGAAAAGGCTGACGGTTAGAAAGGACGGTGAGAAAGATGCGACTGATAGATGGTGACAGGCTGTTGCAGGATTTCAGTGCTTTTGATAAACGGGACGAGATACTCTTCAAAGACCTTGTTTCGGCGGTTCCGACGATCGAAGCAGTGCCGGCAGAGGTCGTATTCAGCGCAGTGCAGAAAGCTCTCAACGCCGCTCAGACCGACAATGTGAAAAATGCGAACTGGTTTACCGAGCGATATTTATTACCTATATTAAAACGTGAAATTAATGAATTTAAAGGAGAATAAAAACTATGAAACAATTTGACCTGAAAAAAGAAAAAATGACCTCGACAGCAAGCGAACCCCTTCCCGCAGGCGGTTATGTTGCGAAGATCCTGAATGCGGAAGAGAAGTCCAACGACGTCGGAAAACAGATCGTAGTCAGCTTTGATATCATCGAAGGCGATTACAGAGGCTATTTCAAGGACCTGTATGTAGGCTCGCAGTATGAAGACAAGAAGTGGAAGGGAAACTATTATCTGCCTGTTCCGGACGAAAACTACAAGTATTTCGAATCGCAGAAGAAGAAGTTCGGCAACTTTATCGCCTGCGTGGAAGAGTCCAACAGCGGCTACACATGGGACTGGAACGAGAAGATGCTGAGAGATAAGCTTATCGGCGTTGTTTTCGGCAACTATGAATGGGAATACAAGGGAAAGACCGGATGGAACACCAAGTGCATGAACATCGTTTCCGTGAACGACATCAGAGAAGGCAATTTCAAGATCCCGAAAGACAAGCCGCTGAACAACAATCCCACGAATGAGGCATTGCCTGCCGGAGCTGACAAGTTTGTAACAGACGTGAAAGACATCGAAGACGAGCTGCCATTTTAACGGAGGAAATCAATGAACATTCCCGAAATCGAATCAGCACTTGACCATATTACGCTCATAGTCGATACCAGGGAACATCAGACGGAGGCTCTGAACAGGCGCATAGCCGAATCAGGGCTTCCGTTTCGGAGGGAAAAGCTTTGCGTTGGGGACTATTCGGCAACCGTCAGAACAGACTTTGAAGAAATCCCCCTCACTGCGGTCTTCGCGATCGAACGCAAGATGAGCATTGAGGAACTTTCTTCCTGCTTCTGCCAACAACGGCAGCGTTTCGTCCGGGAATTCGAGCGGGCGAGAGCTGCACACATCAAGCTTTACCTTCTGATCGAAAACTGCACCTATGAGCGCATTATTACAGGCAAATATAACACACATATGGCTCCGAATGCCCTTCTCGCTTCACTGTTTGCGTTTTTGGCGAGGTATGACTGTCAGGTTATACTCTGCACCCCGAAAACGACAGGACGCATAATTCGAGAAATAGCGCGTCAGGAGGCGCGGACATTCTTATTCAGACATCACCTTGACGGAGGGAACGCTGATGAAGATTAAATTGAGAGACTACGCTTCCATTGTGGCAAAGTATGAGTCCGTTCTCATCGAGTGGACGGAGCGCGGCAGGTTCAGATATAAGCTGTTCGAAGACTGTCCCGAGGATCTGTCGAAGTTTTTGGCAGAACACGCAGATGACGACCTCAGCTACATCATGTTGAAGCCCTGGGAGCGGCTTGCGGAGATTGTTATGTTGGAGGATTATCACAAATGAGGCTTGACGAATTGATTAAGACTTATATCTCCTTTTTCGGCTTCGAGCCGGAGAAGCTGACCGTTCAGATCGAGGGCGGCGAAACGCTCGAACTTCACGGCGCGGAGAGAATCAAAGATTTCGTCTATCTGCACGACAATTATATGCTGACGGACTTTTCAATGTCTTCTAACTATGTGATGTCCATCACTGTGCGAAAGTGGGGAGATATAAATGCCGTTCATTCAAGATAGCGGCACAGTCGCCGAAATGTCAAAACAGGAACTTGTATCACAAACAACGCTTCAACTGCTTTTTTCGCTCGATGATGCCGAGAGAGAGCGCGTTGAGGCAACAATGTTGATCAGAGCAGAGGAACTCGGAATTGCAAAATATTTGAAAAAGGCTATTCAGGGATATTCCAAAACCGAAAAACGGCTCGTTCAGGCAGACATCAGAAACAGCCGAAAAAAGGACAACTATTTGGAGCTTGAACTCGATGCTTTCGGTCGCCCCGCAAAAACCTTCCTGAACTTCTTGAAAGTCATCAAAGGAGACTCTTATTTTGACGATATTTGCTATAACGAGCTGACAAATTCACCGGAAATCATGGTTGCCGGCGTTTCCCGGAAATGGACGGACACGGACGAGATTCAAGCCGAAGCTCTGATCGAGGAAAAATACAAACTCCGCCACCACGACTCTTTTGTGGGTGCGTTGAGCATGGTTTTCAGAGAAAGAGCCTATCATCCGATAAAGGATCTTATCGAGTCCATCACATGGGACGGATCGCGCCGAATCGAGGGCTTTTTGGCGATATGGATGCGGACAGGCGTTTCTCCGCTCAGCAAGGAAATCAGCCGTCTTATATTTCACGGCGGAATCAACCGTCTTTATAACCCCGGCTGTAAATTTGACGAAATGCCCGTTCTGATCGGCACCAAACAAGGCGAAGGAAAATCGACACTTGTCAATCTTCTCGCCATGCGTGACGAATGGTTCACCGAAGTGACGGAATTTGACGGTCAGAAGGGCGTTGAGGTCCTCTCCGGGAAATGGATCTGCGAGGTCAGTGAGCTTCTCGCTCTGACCAAGACAAAAGAACAGGAAGCCATCAAAGCATATCTGACCCGCAAAATTGACACTTACCGAAAACCCTATGACAAATACACAATCGACATCCCGAGGCAGTGCATCTTCATCGGAACGACCAACAAGGAGCAGTTTCTGACCGATAAGACCGGAAACAGACGATTTCTCCCTATAAAGGTCGATCAGAACGGTTATTTTCTGCATCAGCGCGTTGAGGCAGTCAAAGAGTATATCCGGCAATGTTGGGCTGAGGCTCTGCACGATTACAGAGAAGGGAAAGCACAGCCGTTCATAAATCCGGAGCTTCTCGGCGATGTCAGAGCGGCTCAGAAAGCCGCCACGGAGGAAGATTGGCGCGAGGGAGCAATAGACGCATATCTTGCCGACAAAACGCAAACGTGCATTCTTGATCTTTGGGAGAATGCTCTCGGCAACGCATCTTTCACCAAGCCGTCAAAAAAGGACTCAAACGAGATTGCTCTTATTATGCAGAACATTCCCGGATGGACCAGAATCGGAACGCAGCGCATGGGCAAATACGGCGCGCCTAAATGTTGGGGGCGTGAGGATATTCCGGAAAACCTTTTCAGCGATATTCAGCCCCTCAAAACGGCAGAATTTCGTGATTCAGAGGGCAGCTAACATACGCAATTTCGTGATTTTTTGCACTTTTCGCATATTTTTGGACCCTGAAATGACACTTTTTCGCACGTTTTTTGAGTTTTTACAAATTTTTGTGCAAATTGAACAAATGTGACCAACTTTTTGAGAAGGTCACAGAAGGTCACAGGATGGTCACACAGATGGTCACAAAAATCACCCCTAAAAAATCCCATAACTGACTGTTTTTTGTTTATTTTGACGAATAATTGTGACCAAGATAATTGAAAAAGACTTTCTGAGAGTGATTTTTATATAAATAAACCACGAAAAAAGTAATATATAGGGAAAAGATGGTCACAAAACCTGTGGAAAAGTCGATTTTTCCGCTCGGTTGTCGTGTAACCAACGTGTGACCTTCTCTGTGACCATCTCCGGAAATCGACCAAAACGTGAACCACATTTAACCTTCTCTGACCTACGAGGCAGAGGCACACATTATACAATTATACAAAAAAGAAAAGGAGAAGAACGATTTGGAATTTATTCGAGTAGACCTACCGGCAACGCTGCTTGATATGGAGCTGCACATCTTCGCTGACGAACATATCGGCGATCCGCAGTCAGACCTTGACCGAGTAAAAGCAAGAATTGATATTGTGAAGAATACGCCGAACGCTTATGCGGTTCTTGACGGTGACATTCTCGACAACACGACAAAGGCTTCCCTCGGGGACATCTACACGCAGGTTTTCAATCCGATGGATCAGGTGAGGCTTGGCACAGAGCTGTTTCAGCCGATAAAGGACAAAATCCTCTGCATCACCCGAGGCAACCACGAAGACAGGACCTATCGGACGGACGGGATCGACCTTTCGGGGCTTATTGCTCACGACCTCGGACTTCACGACCGATACAGTCCCACGGCTGCCGTTCTGTGCCTGACTCTCGGTGCTGACGAAGAGGCTACACGCAAAGGAACGCCTGTGACCTATACGATGTATATCCTGCACGGCGCAGGAGGCGGTCGAAAGATGGGCGCAAAAGCAATCAGGCTTGAAGATATGGCATCAATCATTGACTGCGACATCTACATCCATGCCCACACTCATCAGCCTATATCGTTCCGTAAGGGCTTTTATCGGGTGTCTTCAAAACGCAAACAACTGACATATGTCGAGCGGCTGTTCGTCAATGTAGCCAGTAACCTCACCTATGGCGGCTATGCAGAAGCGAAAGAGTTTCCGCCGGGAGCGTTGAAAACACCTATCATCTACCTCTCGGGAAGGCGCAGAAGATTTTCGGCAAATATGTGAGGCTGCTTATGGCAAAGAAGAAGTGTTCAGGCAAATACTGGTATCTATCCAATGTCCGGGATGGAACCCCCGTATCAGGACAGTTTCAGCCGTGGGTAGATCTTGCAGGAGCCGTCTTGTATCAGGCAAAGGAAGATTATGTCTTTGCTCTCATTGTCGAAAACCGGGACGATGCTGACGAGCTTGAAGAGTTCTTTCTCTCTCGCTACGGGCAGATATTGTCTTTCGGACAGGGCGAATATATAGTGAACAGATGCAAGGAAATCTCTGCTGAATACAAGCGAGGAAGGAGGCGCACCTTTTGGAACTTGAAAGACTGACAGAATACAGAGACAGGCGGGAGTATATTGCCGCACTGCGTGAGGAACTTGAACAGCTGCGTGATATGCGGGAACACGTTCCCCTGAAATGCGACCTTCAAACTCTTGTTGTGAAGATATGCGCACTTGAAGAAGAGATCGCGTATGAGCTGACAGAGCTTGTTGAAATCGAGCGGAATGTGCGAAACCTTATCTCAACGCTTGATGATCCAACTGAAAAGGCTGTTCTGACTCGCAGATATATTCTCTGCGAAACATGGGGGGCTATGTCCCTCGCTATGCACTACTCACAGCGCACCCTGATGCAATACCGAGTGAAAGCAATCAAACATCTTGCCGAAAAAGAATGCAGTTGATTTCACCACCGCTCGCATATCAGATATGCTATAATGCTAACATGAATAAGTATATAGACAGATTGCTCACAACAGTCTGTCTATTTTGTTTGGAGATGAAATCCTATCTATGCCCACTAAACCAAAGCGGGGGTGTGCCACCTGGGGGTGCCCTAACTTGGCGGAGGGAGGGGGGGTATACTGCCTCGAATGCGCCTCTAAGCTGGGGCTTGACGCTGACTCGCGAAGCTACGGAGACAAGAGCGCGGAGGCTGTCGCCAACGACAAATGGTATAACTCAACGGCTTGGCGAAAGCTTCGCAGATCCTACATAGAGCGTTACCCTCTCTGTGCCGACTGCTTGAAGCGCGGAAAAATAACTCCTGCAAAGGTTGTTGACCACATTGTGCCGGTATTACAAGGCGGAGACAAATTCAGCGAAGACAACCTGCAATCGCTCTGCCAGAGCTGCCACGAACGCAAATCAATGGCAGAAGGTTCCCGAGGCTTTAACAAGAAGGGCAGGAAGGTGTATACCTACTGAATACCGGAGGGGTATATCTTAATCTCTACAACCTTTCGTTTTACACCGGCGTGGTTAGTCACGCGCGAAAAAAAACCGTGTGAGAAGGCGGTGCTACATGACCAAAGACAAAAACATCGAGAAAGAGTATAAAAAGCTGTTGGAACTCTTCTCGGGAATAGCTGAAAACAAGCGGCAACTTGTTACGAGCCTGATTCAGAACTGCGCCTTTATGAAGGTAATGCTTGACAAATTGCAGGCAGAAATACTTGAACAGGGCGCGACCGACACCTATCAGAACGGAGCGAATCAGGGCGGCACGAAGGCGAGCGCATCTTTGCAGGCGTATAACAGCCTGTTGAAGAATTATGTGACCTGCATCAACAGGTTAAACGGAATGCTTCCTGAGGGCGGGAAACTGTCTCAGGACGAAATGGAGGATCTTCTCAGCTGATGGGATACTCTCCCTCGGTGCAGATGCTCCCGACCTCGCACTATGACAAGGAAAAAGCCGACAGAGCCGTCAAGTTTATTCAGCTATTAACACATACCAAAGGCAAATGGGCGGGAAAACCGTTTCAGCTCCTTGAATGGCAGGAAAAGATCGTCCGGGACATCTTCGGCACGATCAAAGAGAACGGATACCGTCAATTCAATACAGCATACGTTGAGATCCCGAAGAAAAACGGGAAGTCAGAGCTTGCAGCGGCGATCACCCTGTATCTGCTCTGTGCCGACAAAGAGGAACGCGCCGAAGTTTACGGTTGCGCCGGGGATCGAGGACAGGCATCAATCGTTTTCGATGTTGCTGCCGATATGGTCCGGATGTGTCCCGCGCTCAGAGCGAAGTGCAAGATCCTCCCGGCATATAAAAAGATAACCTATCTGCCGACCAACAGCGTGTATCAGGTCCTTTCAGCCGAAGCATACTCGAAGCACGGCTTCAATGTTCACGGCGTTATATTCGATGAGCTTCACACACAGCCGGACAGACGGTTGTTTGATGTTATGACGAAGGGTTCAGGCGATGCCAGGACTCAGCCGCTGTTCTTTCTGATCACGACAGCCGGCACAGATATTCATAGTGTCTGCTATGAGCAACACCAAAAAGCCCTGGATGTTCTCACCGGCAAAAAGATAGATCCTACGTTCTATTCGTGCGTATACGGCATAAGCGAAGAAGACGACTGGACAGATGAATCTGTTTGGTATAAGGCAAACCCCTCGCTCGGTGTCACGATCGACATTGAGAAGGTCAGGGCGGCGTGTAATTCGGCGAAGCAGAACCCCGCGGAAGAGAATACGTTCAGACAGCTGAGGCTGAATCAATGGGTCAAACAGTCCGTTAGATGGATGCCGATGCTCGAATACGACAAAAACGCTTTTTCTCTCTCGCTCCCCGACCTTGAAGGGCGCGTTTGCTACGGCGGACTTGACCTGTCGTCTACAACCGACATCACAGCTTTCGCCCTGGTGTTTCCGCCTCGGGACGAAGAAGAGCCGTATGTCGTTCTCCCGTGGTTTTGGGTCCCCGAGGATACCGTCCCGCTCAGAGTTATGCGTGATCACGTTCCGTATGATGTGTGGGTAAAGGAAGGACTCGTTGAGACGACCGAAGGCAATGTCATTCACTACGCACACATCGAGGAGTTTATCTGCCGGCTCGGTGAAGTATACAACATCCGCGAGATAGCTTTTGACCGATGGGGAGCCACGCAGATGGCGCAGAACCTCGAAGGTGACGGCTTCACAGTCGTTCCTTTCGGGCAGGGCTTCCGGGATATGTCTCCGCCAACGAAAGAGCTGATGAAGCTTGTTCTCGAAAAGAAGTTTGCTCACGGCGGAAATCCCGTGCTTCGGTGGATGTTCGACAATGTGTATGTCCGGACGGATCCCGCAGGCAACATCAAGATGGATAAGCAAAAATCAACCGAAAAGATAGACGGCGCGATAGCGTCAGTAATGGCTCTCGACAGAGCGATCAGAGGCGGCAACAGCAACGCCGAATCTGTTTATGATGAAAGGGGCATTGTGATGATATGAGCATTAAAAGCTCTCTTCAAAACATATTCCGTCCGCAGAACCGCATAGCCGGACAGAATTATGAGTTCTTTATGGGAACATCAGACTCCGGATCAACGGTCACTGAACGGTCAGCGATGCAGCTCTCGGCGGTTTACGGTTGCGTAAGGATCATATCCGAAGCAATCGCACAGCTTCCGCTGCACGTTTATAAATACACGGATAAAGGCAGAGCGGTAGCGGAAGACCATCCGCTCGAATTTCTGCTTCACAACGAGCCGAACGAAGAAATGACCTCGTTTGTGTTCAGAGAAACGATGATGACTCATCTGCTTCTCTGGGGCAACGCATACGCTCAGATCGTATACGACCGCCTCGGCAGAATAGTAGCGTTATATCCCCTCATGGCGGACCGTATGACGGTTGACCGTGACGCAAGCAACAACGTGGTCTATCACTACGAGATCCGAAATGACGAAAACAAGGCAGTGGATAAACGCGACTTTCACAAGTCAGAGATCCTTCATATAGTCGGACTCGGCTTTGACGGTATCATCGGACTGTCGCCGATAGCAATGGCAAAGAACGCGATCGGAATGGGAATCGCCTGCGATAAATACGGTGCAAAGTTCTTCGCTAACGGTGCGCGTCCCTCGGGAGTCCTGGAACATCCGGGAACGATAAAAAATCCCGACAAGATCCGTGAGTCCTGGAACGCACAGTTCAAAGGCTCGGAAAACTCGCATAAGATAGCAGTCCTCGAAGAGGGCATGAAATACACGCCTATGTCGCTCTCGCCCGAAGAGGCGCAGTTTCTTGAATCCCGAAAATTCCAGGTCAACGAAATAGCGAGGATATTCAGGGTTCCCCCTCATATGCTTGCAGACCTCGAAAAGTCGAGCTTCTCGAACATAGAGCAGCAGTCGCTTGAATTTGTCAAGTATACGCTTGAACCGTGGATCGTCCGTTGGGAACAGGCTCTCTCTCGCTGCCTGTTGCGCCACGATGAGAAAAACAAGATATTCTTCCGATTCAATGTCGAAGGACTTCTCCGCGGTGACTATGCAAGCCGTATGAACGGATACGCAACGGCTCGCAACAATGGTTGGATGTCAGCTAATGACATACGCGACCTTGAAAACATGAACAGAATCCCTGCCGAAGAAGGCGGCGACTTGTATCTTGTAAATGGTGCAATGACACCGTTGAACGCGGCGGGAGCTGCATATGGATTAAACGAGAAAGGAGAGTAAGATGAGAAGATTCTACAATTTCACCGAAAACGATGAAACCAAAGAGCGTGAGCTTGTAATTGACGGAACCATAGCCGAAGAATCGTGGTATGACGATGATGTATCACCGAAGGCTTTTGCCGATGAGCTTGCAAAGGGCGAAGGCGACCTGACAGTGTGGATAAACTCCCCCGGCGGCGACTGCATCGCTGCAAGTCAGATATACACGATGCTTATCAATTACAAGGGCAGAGTTACAGTCAAGATTGACGGAATCGCGGCATCTGCGGCATCTGTCATTGCAATGGCGGGCGACACGGTAGTTATGGCACCCACGGCGATGATGATGATACACAACCCCGCTACTCTTGCGGTAGGCGATCACAACGAGATGCAGAAAGCGATAGAAGTCCTTGACGAGGTAAAGGAAAGCATAATAAACGCATACGAAATCAAGACAGGTATGCAGAGAGCAAAAATCGCACGACTGATGGAAGAAGAAACATGGATGAACGCAAAGAAAGCGCAAGAGCTTGGCTTCTGTGATGAGATCATGGAAGGCAGAACGACAGATTCAATCATGTTCTCTCAGAAGACCTCCGACCACAGTCTGCACGAAAAACTTGTTGCGAAAATGAAATCTGAATATGTCTCCTCGGAACAGTTCAGAGATCGTTTAAATAATTTAAGACACTAAGAAACTAAACCTTCAAAATGAAAAGGAGAAATTCAGATCATGACTATCAGCGAACTTATTGTTAAGAGAGCAAAAGCTTGGGAAGCTGCAAAGAACTTCCTTGACGAACATCCCGCAATGAGCGGCGAAGACATCGAAACCTACAACAAGATGGAAGCCGACATCGAATCGCTTACAGATTCCATCAACAGAATGCAGAAACTCGAAGACATGGCTCAGCCTGTCAATGTTCCCGCAAAAGCTCCTGTTGAAAAAACAGAAAACAGCAAAGACAGCGCATTCTGGAACTATGTGAGAACAGGTGTAAAAAACAACACTTACACACAGACCGAAGGCACAAACGCTGACGGCGGCTACGCTGTTCCGAAGGGCTTTGAGGCGAAGATCATCGAGATAATGAATAACGCAAACGTTATCCGTCCTCTCGCTACCATTATCACCACAGCGACAGCTTCTACCGACATTCCCGTTGTCTCTGCACACGGTGCGGCGGGCTGGACTACTGAGGCTACTGCCCTCACCAACAGCAACGACACCTTCTCTGTTTGCACTCTCGGTGCTTACAAAGCAAGCCGTCTCGTCAGAGTTTCCGAAGAGCTGCTTTCCGACAACGGCGTAGACCTCGAAAGCTACCTCGCAAAAGCTATCGGCGAATCCCTCGCTGCTCTTGAAGAAACTGCATTCGTAGCCGGCACAGGCAGCGGACAGCCCACAGGCTTCCTCTCTACCGCTGTATCCGCCAAGACGACCGCAGCCGCAGCCGCTGTTACATTCGAAGAGATGGTTGACCTCTTCTTCGCTCTCAAACAGGGCTACCGCAACAACGGCACATGGCTCATGAACAGCTCGACCCTCGCAGCCGTCCGCAAACTCAAAGACACCGCAGGCTCTTATATCTTTGCGCCCGCAACCGTAGCAGGACAGCCCGACCTCATCCTCGGCAGACCTGTTATCTGCTCCGAAAACATGGAAAACATCGCAGCAGGTAAGAAAGCAGTTGCATTCGGTGACTTCTCTTATTATCACATCGGTCAGAGAGGACCCCTCGTATTCAAGAGACTCAACGAACGCTTCGCAGACACTGACGAAGTTGGCTTCGTAGGCATCGAACGAGTAGACGGCAAACTCGCACTCGGCGAAGCTGTTAAGGTTCTTACTCAGAAAGCTTCCTAACCTAAACGACCAAAGGAGGCGGCACGATGACGCTGCTTGAACGCACAAAAGCGAATCTCATGGTTAATCACCACATAGACGATGAGTTGATCGAAGCCCTGATTGCCGCCGCTAAAAACTATGCAGAGGACTATCAACACCTCGAAAAAGGGTATTATGACTCTAACGAGATGACACCCGTCACCGAACAGGGCGTTGTAATGCTTGCCTCATTCCTTTATGAGTCGAGGGACGGTTCGACCGGAGGCTTTTGGGGAGACAACACACAGGCTCCCGCAACTGCCTTTGATACGATCAACCGTCTGCTGAGGCTCGGAAGGGAGTGGCAGATATGAGCTTCTCAAAGATGGCTCAAAATGTCTGCACTATAAAACGACCGACAAAGGTTGTTGATCCTGACGGATTCGGCACGATGACAGAACAGGCGATACTTTCAAATGTTCATTGTTACCGCGAAGGTCGTCACGGATCCGAGAAGTGGGCGAATCTCAGCACGTTCTCTGATGTTACCGATTTGTTTCGACTCCGGGTAGATCCGAGTATACACATCACGACCAACGATCTGTTGTATTGCGGGGATGAATGTTTCCGGATCTACTCGGTTGAGAATATTCGGGGCAGGGGAATGTATTTGGAGATCCTCGCCACGAAGGTGGTGCCGTCCGTTGGGTAAAATGGAAATAAACCTTGACAACGAGATAATAAAGCTCGGATCAGAGGACGGAGAGCTGCCAAAGGCGATGATATTCAATGCCGCGCCGTATGTCTTCAACGTATTAAAGGGAAACCTTGAAAAGGTGATAGGCATCGGAAAGTCGAATAATTCGAGCGGTGAGCTTGCAGCCTCGCTCGGTATGACAAAGATCCAACAGGACCGGAGCGGTTACTGGAACTTAAAGATCGGCTTCGGCGGCAAAGACAAGAACGGGGTTCGAAACGGCTTGAAGGCGGGTGTTCTTGAACACGGCAAATCAAACCAAGCCCCTCGACCTTTTGTCGCTCCCACTGTGCGGACAGTCAAAAAGCAAGTTGAAGTCCTGATGCAACAGGCAATAGATGAGGAGATGCGAAAGAATGGGAATACTTAGCGATGTCAAGACGATTCTTGACGGATTGAATATCCCCTGCGAAACCGGCACGATGTCAGACCTCGCAGAAGATACCTATTGTGTTCTTGTTCCTATTGCAGAATCTTCTCTGTGGGGCGATGACACGATTGACACCAACGTGGAAGAGTGTATGATCTCGCTCTACACGAAGGGCAACTATATCACAGTAAAAACTAACATCATAAAAGCTCTGCTTGAAGGCGGCTACACAATCACGGACAGACGGTATATTGAGTATGAATCGACTACTCACTACTATCACTACGAAATATTCGTAGAACATCCGTATGCGTTCGCCGAAGAAGAGCAGAACAACGAAAGTGAGGAAAACTAATGGCGACAATAGGTATGGATAAACTCTACTATGCAGCCATAACGGACGGAGCCAACGGGGAAACATACGGTTCTCCCGCTCTTATCGGCAAAGCAATGTCTGCTGACCTCTCTATAAGCTACGCCGAAGGCGAACTCTACGGCGATGATATGCTTGCTGAGTCTGTCAGAGAATTTCAGAGCGGCACAATAACACTCGGCACAACGAATCTTGATGCGAGCGTTGTTGCAGCTCTTACCGGTGCGAGAGTAGACTCTCACGGTGCGCTGATTGACGCTTCCGAAGACAGCCGTCCGTATGTTGCAGTAGGTTTCAGAGCAAAGAAATCTGACGGAAAATACAAATATGTATGGCTTTACAGAGTTCAGTTCAGCACTCCCTCCGAGAATGCGGCTACCAAAGGCAACTCGATAGCGTTTGCTACTCCGACCATCGAAGGCAAGATCTACGCGAGAAACAAAGTAGTCGGCACAAAACATCCGTGGAAGGCTACGATAGACGAAAGCGAAACCGGCGTTGATGCGTCTGCAATAACGGCTTGGTTCTCGGCAGTCTATGAACCCGCTGCACCGACACCCTGAGTGAATTTAGCATGGAGTCCGGCTACAACAACCGGACTCTGTGCAATAGCATATGCTATAACATAGGAGGACTATATGGACGAAAGATTGACCTACATCGAGATATGCGGCAAAAAATATCCGATGATGCTCAACGTATGGGCGACAAAACAGATCGTGAAGCGTTTCGGCGGCTTGCAGGAAGTCGGAGAGAAGATGCAACAGGCTGAATACTCCGAACAGATTGACTCCGTTGTGTGGCTTTTAATGATCCTTATAAACGCAGGCATAATGTATTGTAACTATAAAAACAACACAAAAGAACCACAAATCACGCAAGAAATGATTGAGGGGCTGAGCAATCCCTCAGACTTTATCGAATATAGAGACGCGGTTTATACCGCAATGAACAAAGGCGCAGAGCGGCACATCAGGTCCGAAGAAGGAATTGACGAAAAAAACGCCGAGAGAGCGTAAGTCCCGAGGAAATGTATTCCCGATTTGAGTTTATCGGGGTTACGCTCTTACAAAGACCGCTCGCAGAGGTTTTAGTCATGCCGATGGGACATCTGCTCGACCAGTGGGAGATATACAGACAGTTCAACGGAATGGCAAAACCGTATAAAGAGACATTTATTGACGATATTCTATAACAGGAGTGAAGCAAATGGCAGATGTAGGCGTAAAGCTGAAAGTCGATGGCGAAAAAGAGTTTCGACAGGCGATTAAAGACTGTGATTCTGCTTACAAGAGTTTTGGCTCGGAGCTGAAACTTGAACAGGCTGAACTCGAAAAAACAGGCGATAAACAGAAATACCTGAAAGAACAGTCCGAAACCCTCGGGAAGATGATGGACACGCAGAAAGAGAAAATATCCACTCTCTCAGCGCAGGTCGAAAAGGCTTCCGAGGTTTACGGCGAAAATTCTTCACAGGTCAGAGATTTACAGACCAAACTTAACAACGCAAAGACCGAGCTTGTCAACCTTGAATCGCAGGAAAAGAAGAACAAGGAAGAGACAGAAAAGCTCTCGGGCAAATTCAAAGAAAACAAAGACCACTCCGAAGCCCTGGGCAAAGCCTGGGACGGACTGAAAACCGCAGGCGCGGCGATCGGCTCGGCAATGGCAGCAGTCGGAACGGCGGCAGTCGCGGCAGGCAAGAAGATCTTCGATATGGCGAACGAGACCTCCGTCACCGCCGACAACATCGACAAGATGTCGCAGAAGATCGGTATCTCCGCCGAAGCCTTCCAGGAGTGGGATTATGTCTTCGGAATGTCAGGAGCAAACATTGACGGCTTGCAGGTCGGCATGAAGAAGCTCAGCGATGTCATTGTTGATGCAGGAAACGGCTCTGCGCAGGCACAGGAAAAACTCCGCGCTGTCGGACTTTCTCTCGAAATGGTTCAGAGTATGTCTCAGACCGAACAGCTGCAAGCAGTCATCACCGCATTGCAGGGCATGGAGTCGGGTGCGGAAAGAACCGCAATCGCAACAGACCTTCTCGGTAAGTCTGCGATTGATATGGCGGCTGTGCTTAATATGTCCGCCGCTGATACAAACGCCCTGAAACAGGAAGCACACGACTACGGCATGATAATGTCTGATGAAGCAGTCGGAGCAGGTGCTGCCTTCGGAGACAGTCTGTCGCGGTTACAGCAGACCATCAGCGGACTGACCAACAGCCTGATGGGTGAACTTCTTCCCGGCATCACGGGAATCATGGACGGTATTGCCGGACTTGTAGCAGGACAGGACGATGCCGCTCAGACGCTCCAAAACGGCGTTATGGCAACGATTGAAACCATCGCAGGATTGCTCCCTCAGATCATAGAAATGCTCCCTCCGATGATTACAACGATTATAGGCGCGCTTGTTGAATTGTTCCCGAGCCTGATTGATGTTGTAGTTGAATTGTTCGGGCAGATTCTCGACTTACTGTTGAACTCTCTGCCTGAATTGATTCCCGTTGTTATCGAAGCGGTCCTGACGATCACCGACAAGCTGATTGAATCTTTGCCGCTTATTATCAGCGCGGCTATACAGATTATCCTGGCTTTGGTAGACGGTTTGACGCAGGCTCTGCCCGATCTTATCCCTGCGGCGATAGATGCGATCCTGACGATCGTTGACGCATTGATTGACAATCTGCCTATGATTCTGAAAGCGGCGTTGCAGTTGATCCTCGCACTCGCTGACGGTCTTATAAAGGCTCTGCCTGAATTGATCGAGCGTTTGCCCGAAATCATCATCGGCATCGTTGAATTTCTCATCGAGTCAATCCCGGAGATCATCAACGCAGGCGTTACGCTCCTGACTTCGCTCATCACGAATCTGCCTCAGATCATTGTGACGATAGTTGAAAAGATACCTGAAATCATAACAGGCTTGTTTGATGCATTGACGAACCCCGAAGCCCTCGCAAAGATAGGCGAAGCGGGTTTGAACCTCATCACGGGACTTTGGCAGGGCATATCAGACGCGGCGGAGTGGCTTTGGGAAAAGGTCAGCGGCTTCTTTGGCGGCATTGTTGACGGTATCTGCGGATTCTTCGGTATTCACTCTCCCTCGACCGTCTTTGCCGGCATAGGTAAGAACCTGATGCTCGGTATGGGAGAGGGCATCGACAAAGAAGCAAAGCACGTTTTGGACGATGTGACAGGCATTGCAGAGGATATTTCTTCGGCAATGACGATCAGCGGCAGCGTTGCACTGTCTGACACGAAGAACGGCAAGTTTGCAAAGGGCAGCAGCGTCATCAACATCTATCCGCAGGAACTCAACAACAGCACGGTTGACTATCTCTTCCAAAGATTTAATGCGAAGATGGGAGCGACAGTATGAGGAAGTTTTACATAGAAAACGAAAAAGGCGAACGTTATTCGCTCAACGGAGACAGCGGAATGTTCCTCGACAATCCCGCGGGACTCGGACAAACGATGTCTCCCACTTCTGCGGATATTCACAAAGGGTTCTTCAAAGATATAACCGGAGATGTAGAACCGCAGTCAGCTATTACCGGGGATCTGGTTTTCACTCAAAACGCTTACGAACTTTACCGGACATTCACAATGTGGTTAAACAAGGCGACAGAGCTGTATATCGTTTATTCTCCCAACGACAAGGACGAATACAGACGCAGAGTGTCGCTTGACTTCCTGCAAAAGACACAGCTTGAAAGCACACGGTGGCTAAGATGTCCGGTATCGTTCCAGTGCCTGACTCCGTTCTACAAGGCAAAGGCGACCACGCTGTCAATGGACGAAGTAGGCAATGCGATGAGATATACTTACCGCTACGACAGCGAGCTTCGTTACGCTGCATCTTCACTTCCCGGAATGAGCTGTGAGATCCAGGGACAGGGACACATTCCCTCGGCGATCAGGTTCGCCGTTACGGGCTACCTTGCAAACCCCGAACTTACTCTCACCGGACAGAACACGGGCAAAGTCTACGGCAAAATGAAGCTCAACACGACAACATCTGCAAGTCAGACCCTGACGGTCGTCACACGTTACGGGGAAACTTCGGTCACGATCAACAACAATGATGCCCTGGCATATGTCGATTTGTCGTATGATCCGTGGCTTCGTGTTCCGAATACGGAAAAATGCGATCTTGTTCTTTCCTCGGACGATGATATGAACGTATCGGTCGAGTTGCTTATGTATGACTATTTCAGGACGGTGTAAGCGATGAAAGGATATATAAAGGATCCGCAGACATTTACAACCGTTAAAGCTCTTGACATCGTGTCCTGGGAGCTGCCGATCGCGGCGACCACTGACGAATCGGGAACGGCTACGGCATACGGCTCGCAGTCAGGCTTCGAAGGATATTTCTTTCTGATGAACGGAAACATATATCTGATTCAGTCCGTAGCTCCCGAAAGCAATCTGACAACATTCTCGCTTAATTCGATACTTGATTTTTTTGACCGTCCCGTGACGGTATCAGGCAATACCTGCGGCGGGATCCTCGCGAACATTCTCACCAACGACTACAAGACGCAATCAGATCCGCTCTACCGGTATTCATACATCACGGTGACGAATACAGACTCAACGGCTTGCACTGTCAGCGGCACGCATTCGTTCAAAGAGCTTGTAAGGGCGTTTGCAAATGTGGTCGAGGTTACTGTTGACGGCAACGGCTTCACGCTGAATTTCACTGTTCAGACAGCCGATCGTCCGAGTCATACGGTGACATTTGACGGATCTGAACAGCTGCTCTCGCAAACCTTTTCAAGAGAGACGGTGAGCAAGGTCACGATCGGATCAACCTCTTACTATCTCACGAAGAGCGGCAGCATAACCACAACACGCCCTGCGGACGATCAGCGGGTAGTCGGTGAATGGATCGTAACCGATTCGGGAACGGCGGAAGAAGTCTTCGCAAAGAATACCGCCTCTCACAAAATAGAGTGGATGTCATTTGACAAATGGGGCTTGAATGATACCGTCAGATTCAGGATCAACGAAAGCGTTTACGAATCGCAAATAACATATATCGGCAGCAGTTCATCCGACACGCGCTATAAATACCGCTCGGGAGAGCTTGCTACAACACTTACCGAAAAGATCAGGAGGATGCAATAATGGCAATCAAAGGCATTGTTTTTGACAATCAGACAGTCACGGCGAAAGACCACGGCAGACTGTTTGAAAAGGCGTTTGACGATGGTGTTATCGCCGGATGCACATTGTCAATCGCCGACAACACGCTGAACATAGCCGCAGGATACTTTATCTGTGCCGGACGATTGATGAAGATAAACTCGAATGAAGCTATCGCATTGAGCGGTTCGGGATATATCCGGGTTAAGGTCGTTATTGACACAGCGCAGACGGCTTCGACCGAAACATTCAATCAGGCGGTTTTTGTAACGGAAAACTCCGATGCAATAGGCAATTTTCCCGCTCTTGTTCAGAACGATGTCAACGGCGCTGATACAGGCACTTACGAATACGCTTTCTGCTATCTGTATTACAACGAAGGATGGACGGTTTATCGCGGCATTGAAAAGTGTCTGATACACTCTGACAGCATCGTCATCAACACGCAGACAACGGTGTCGGGCTGGGTCGCTAACAGCTCAGGCGCATATTACACGGCAGGATATGTATACAAAAAGGTCGTCCCCGTTCCCGGATGCACGGCGGCTATGACGGGTGATGTGATATTCAACATTGCATCAGCTTCAACAGGTTATCTTGCGCCGACATTCGACACAGGGGAAGACAGCATTACGGTGTATTCCAAAACCAACGACACCGCGACTATCGACAGAATCGAGGTGCATCTGTAATGGCAACGGGAAGAACAAATGCGGTCACAGGCTCTGCCGAAGGCATTGATTTAACAAAAGTTACGGCTTCGGCTTCGGATGTAAAGACCGGACGCAAATTTTATGATTCTACCGGCACACTCGTAACCGGATCCGTTCAGGTAAAGACAGCGGCAACATACACGCCGGGGAAAACGGATCAGTCAATTGCGGCGAATCAGTTTCTTACAGGCAAGCAGACGATCAAAGGCGACTCTGACCTGATAGCAAGCAACATCAAAGCGGGCGTGCAGATATTCGGTGTTACGGGAACATATTCCGAAGGCACTGATGTAACCATAAGCGGAGAGTTCACCGCCACAGGCGGAACATCGGAGAGCGTTTTAAACTCTCAGTTTCAAACCGGAGACACTCTTCGAAGTTGGACCTTATCCGGACCGTCCGGCTCGGGGAATATATACTTTGCCGCGGGGTTGAGCGGCTCGGGAACAGGCGTATGCGTTACGGCTTCGGGTCCTAATAAAGTTTCAACGAGTTGCTCTGTCAGTTATTCGAGGGTATCTTTCAGCACAGAATCGCCCGGCGGCTTTGGAAACGGAAGCACATATTACTACACGGTCGAAGTTCACCGTGGATAGGAGGAATAAAGAATGCCTACATTAAATGTTTCAGTAGTAGACAAAATAGCGACAGGTGACGGTCAGATTATTGTCTGCGATAACACGGACTATACAGTTAAGTTCGCTCTTGATGCCGAGTGGGGCGAATATAACGCCAAAACGATGAGGGTTATTTATCCTGACAACAACTATGAGGACACGCTCTTCACAGGCGATGAATGCCCGCTTCCGAGGCTTTACAATGTCAACTCGATCCGCATCGGTATTTATGCGGGTGATTTACACGCAACGGCTGTCGCTGTGTTTGAGTGCAGAAAATCAGTATTGTCCGAAGAAGGACAGCACGTTCAGCCTCCCGAAGACATCTACAATCAGATAATGGACGCAATCGAAAACGGCGCACTCGATGGCGTTGGTATCGACCATATTGATAAAACTGCAACCGCGGGACTTGTTGATACTTATACGATTTACTATACAGACGAAACGACCTCGACATTTGAGGTGACAAACGGGTCGAGCATAGCAAGCGTTGCTAAGACCTCGACTTCCGGCAATGTTGACACCTACACGATAACGATGACGGACGGTTCGACTTCGACGTTTACGGTTACAAACACGAATATTCTCGGCGAAACATCGGCGACGAAAACGGCGGTAGGTTCGGCCGCCGCTCCCAACTCTACGGGAAACTCTGTTGTTGCGGTAGGCAGAACGGCTCTTTATGCTCTCACTACTGGTGCGCAGAATGTGGCTGTCGGTGCAGGCGCCGCAGGCAGTGTCACAACG
>JAEEYU010000048.1 GCA_016288315.1 Clostridiaceae bacterium
AGGCCACAGGTTTCACTTCCTGTGGTCTTTTTTGCTATTATTTTATGTTTGCCGCCCAGATTCTGAACTGAATACCGCGCTGAGACTTCACACGGTAACCAACGGAAATAATCATATCAAGGCTATAAAAATCTACTGGTTGCCCAAACAATTTTACAACCATTTTGTTTAAACGCTAAACATATGCCACCGATTCCGGCAAACATGCTTTCCACGGTATATTGTTCAGCCATCAAGTTCTCCTCATAGAAAATGCTTTTTTATTATATAGTATCTATGTATATATTTCAATAAAAATATATTTCTAAAAAACAGCCCGTTTTTCGGGCTGTTTCCGGAATTATTTTACAAGTTCAACAAGATTCTCAATCTGTTCCCTGCTCATGCCGTCATCGGCGTTTATGCAGTAGGCGTAGCCGTCCTGAAACCAGAAGGCGTTGTAAACAAGACCGTTGTCGCCTTTGACGGTAACATTTACACCGTGCATGGGGACGGTTTCTTTTTCAGAGTATTCGTTGTAATCGCCGGAAATATCCTCGCCGCCGGTGCCTTTTCGGATAAGCACGGATTTTGCGCTGCCGTCATCAAAGCTTCCGTTATAGAAAAAAACCTGACTCATGCTGTTTTCAACGGCCTGAATATGGGTTTCGGGGTAGCCCTCGATTCTGTCGGGAACAGCCATCTCAAAGCCCGCAACTGCGGCGGCGTCTTCAAGGGTGCTGCAATCCTGCCAGGGGTTAATCATACCGGTTCCGTAGTTTTCGCTCTCCTGTTCCGTAAGAATTTCGGGAGTGGGTTCGGTTACGGGCTCGTCTGTTTTGCCGCAGGCGGCAAAGCAGAAGACGGTCAGCATCGCAAGAACAATAACAAACAGTTTTTTCATAACAAACTCCTTTTCCGATTCAGTCAGTTCAATAATTGTATTACATCCGGGCGGGTTCTGTCAACAAACGCATTTACGCAGCACAGGCGGTCCGTAAAGCCGGAGAGAGTAAAACACGGGAACAATCATATTGTTATAAAATAATTATTGTTAAACATAAAACTGTGTGATATAATTTTTTTATTCTTAATATGGGGGTCTTTTATGAGCGACAGGGCTGCCGCACCCGAAAAGGAAAATTCGGGCTTGCATTTAAACACAAAATCAATAATCGGTATCTGCATTCTGCTTGTTGTCATTATGGCGTTTGCGGGCGTTCTCACACAGGTGCTCCCGAGGGGCGAATACTATTCATACCCCGAAAACTGCTTTAAAACGGAGTCGGGCGAAATTGTCGCCCTTGCCGATGATGAAGCGAAATACAAGGTAAACGGCACCGACGAACTCGGCTTCAATGAGTATATTGCGCTGCTTGCGCAAAACGGCGCAATTGTCAGACCCGTCAGCGAGCTCGGGGATATAAACGCAGACACCGCCGAGGAATTAAGCGGCAAGATAATCGACGGCACATACCACAAGATTGACTACAAAATGGCTGTGTGGAAAATACCGCTGTCAATAATTCTTGTTTTTGCAAGCGAGCATATCACTACCGGTCTTGCGATTATAATTATGATTGTGCTTATAGGCGGCACGTTTCTTATTCTTGACGAGCGCGGAATACTCAAATACATTATGGCAGTTGTAATAAAGAAGTTTTCAGACAGGAAGTATGTTCTGCTGTGCATAATGATATTTATATGTATGCTTCTTGCGTCAACAGCCGGCATTCTCGAGGAATCGGTAACCCTTGTGCCGATAGCGGCGGCAATAGCGCTGGCGCTCGGCTGGGACTCGCTTGTGGGGCTTTCAATCAGTCTTATTGCCGTGGCGTTCGGCTTCACGGCTGCCACATTTAACCCGTTCAACGTTGTTACAGTGCAGAAGCTTGCAGGCATTCCCGTATTTTCGGGGTTGTGGTTCAGAATAATTCTGTTTGTGCTGGTTTACACTGTGCTGACCGTTTTCACGGTTATCTACGCAAAAAGAATTGAGAAAAATCCCGAAAAATCAATCTGCTACGAGACGGACAAGGCGCTTCGCGACAAATACAAGGTTGAAGACTGTATGGCTCTTCTGGGCGATGAAAAGGTCAGAAAAGCGACCAAGGCGTTTGTCGCCTGCCTGTGCGGAGTTATAGTCTGCATTATTCTCGACTTTGTGCTCGATATGAGCGGCTACATCTCGCTGCCCGGTATGGCTCTGCTTTTCACAACAGGCGGACTGCTTGCCGGCAAGATTTCCGGCCTTAAAGGCAAGGCGCTGTTCAACGGATTTTTAAAAGGCGTTAAAACCATTGCGCCTGCCATTCCGCTGATATTCTTTATTCTTGCAATAACCTACATACTCAACGAGGGTATGATTATACACACGATTCTCAACTACGTTTACGGCCTTGTGCAGGGTATGTCGGCTTATTCTGCAATACTGCTGCTGTTTGCTTTTATTGTTGTGCTGGAGTTCTTTATCGGCTCGGGCACGGCAAAAGCGTTCCTCATTATGCCGATTGTTGCTCCGCTGTCGCACCTCATAGGCATTTCGGGCAACAGCGTTGTTGTAACGTTCTGCATGGGCGACGGGTTTACAAATCTGCTTTACCCGACAAGCGGAATTATGATTATTGCAATCGGTCTTCTCAACATTTCATACGGCAAATGGCTGCGCTACACGTGGAAGCTCTTTATTGCAGAGGGGTTGCTTGCGGTGGCTATGATGCACCTTGCCGTGTTTATAAACTACGCCTGAGGTGAATTATGCTTAAATTCAACAGCGACGGCAGGTTCACGATTATGTGCTTCGGCGACCTGCACGAATCTGCAGATTATGACGGAGCGGGCAAAAAGAGATATGAAGATATGCTTGCCCTTCATAATGCCGCCCTTGACGAGTTCAGACCCGATTTGTGCGTCTATATGGGCGACAACTGCCGTGTGGGCAAGCTTGACACGCCGGAGGCGCAAGAGACGTTCAGAAACAATGTTGCGGCGTTCACAAAACCCGTGCGCGAAAGGGGAATTCCGTTTACCTCCGTATTCGGCAACCACTGCCACGACAACGGATATGAAGACCTGCAGCTTGAAATTTACCAAAGCTTTGAAAACTGCATTATGCGAAACGATGCACCTGAAATTACGGGCAACTCCAATTTCAACGAGTTTGTTTATTCGTCCGACGGCAGGAAGCCCGTTTTCAACCTGTGGTTTATAGATTCAAACAATCTGTATTCGACGGAGTATGTGTCAAAATACGACTGGGTGCATACGGACCAGATAAAATGGTATGAAAAACGCGCCTGCGAAATAAAGGAGGCAAATGGCGGCAGGGTTTTGCCCGCCCTGCTTTTTCAGCACCAGCCGGTGCCCGAGGAATACGACCTGCTGAGAAAGGCAAAGCCGTGGGAGATTCCCGTCTCCGTGCGGGGGTGCAACCTCAGGGCAAAGACGAGATATGTCAAAAAGCCCGGCGTTGAGGGCTACCTCGGCGAAGGACCGTGCTCGCCCGACTACAACAACGGTCAGTTTGAAAGCTGGAAGAAGACGGGCGACATAATAGGCGCTGTTTTCGGGCACGACCACATGAACGAGTTTGCGGGTATGGTTGACGGTATTATGCTTATGCAGACTCAGACGGCGGGCTTCGGCGCCTACACAAACGGCTGCCGAAGTGCGGTGAGAGTCATTACGCTTTTTGAAAGCGACCCGTGGTGCTTTGAAACACAGCTGAAGCATTTCAAGGAGTTCGGACTGAAGGCGCAGTCGCTCGGCCCAGTGTTCCGCACGCTGACAGACAGGCAGAGCATCAACCTGCATATTGCAAAAAACACAGCCCTCGCCCTTGCGGGAGCGGCGGGCATTGCATACACAATAAAAAAATTCGGGAGGAGATAAAGTGGAAAAATCCAACAAGCTCGGCAAAAACATACTCTTTAACCTGATTGTTTTCGGCTTTATGGGTCAGGTTGCCTGGGCGGTCGAGAACAACTACTTCAACACGTTCCTTTACAACAGAGTCGGCGGCACTCCGCAGGATATTGCGCGTATGGTCGCGTGGAGCGCGGTTATAGCGGTTCTGACAACACTGATTATGGGAACACTAAGCGACAAGCTCAACAGACGCAAGGTTTTCATAAGTCTGGGCTACATCTTCTGGGGTCTTACGGTTATGGCGTTTGCGGTAATCAGCCGTGAAAATGTCGCTCACGTTCTGCACCTTACGGATGAGGCAAGAATCAAAATAATGACGGTCAACATTGTAATTGTGCTTGACTGCCTTATGACCTTTATGGGCTCGACGAGCAACGATGCCGCCTTCAACGCCTGGGTAACAGACGTTACAAACGAGAAAAACCGCGCAAAAACAGAGAGCATTATCTCACTGCTTTCGGTGTTTGCCATGGTTGCCGTTACCGTTGCCTTCGGCGCACTTGCCACAAACTACGGCTATTCCGCCTGCTTCCTCGGTCTCGGCGCCGTTGTTTTGCTTTGCGGTGTTATCGGTATTTTCTCAATAAAAGATTCAAGAGACGGCGTTGTGCAGACAAACAGCTACTGGAGCGGGCTTATTTACGGCTTCCGTCCCTCGGTTGTGAAAAATAACAAATTCCTTTATTTAGCTCTTGCCTCCGCCTGCTTTTTTGCAATAGCGACGCAGGTTTTCTTCCCCTATATTTTCATCTATCTTCAGCACCGTCTGGGCTTTGATTTCAACAACCTCAACATCACGCCCAAGGCGGGCATAATCGCCGCGGTTATAGTCATTGCTGCGGTTGTGGGGCTTATAAAAATCGGCGGACTTATTGACAGGGTAGGCAAAAGCGTGTTCGTGTTCCCCTCCGTTCTGCTGTTTGTTGCCGGGCTTATCGGCTGCTCGTTTGCAACAAGACTGAGCATGTTCGGAATCTTTGCCGTTCCCACTCTTGCGGGCTACGGCTTGCTTATGATTATTCTCAACGCAGCTATCAGGGATTTCACTCCCGAAGACAAGGTCGGTCAGTTCCAGGGCATAAGAATGATTTTCTATGTGCTTGTGCCCATGGTTACGGGACCGCGCCTCGGCTCGTTTGTAACCTCAAAATTTGCAGACGGTTATTACACAAACGACTACGGCGAGCTTGTTGAAATACCCGTTTCAAAGATTTATCTTGCGGCGGCGGCGGTGGCACTTTTTATCATCATCCCAGCAGTTTTCCTCTTCAAAGAGTGGAAGGCGAAGGAAATTGCGGCAAAAGCCGAAACCGCAAACACAGCAGAAGAACAGAACGCGGCACAGTAAAAGAATTAATAAAAAACGAATAAAACAAAAAACGGGCGGAGAGCAAAAACTCTCAGCCCGTTTTTAACTGCCGTCTGCAACAATCAGTCTGTGTATTATCTTCTGAAGCCCGGCATCATATGCATTTTGAAATCGTTGAGCTCGTGCAGGCGGTCTATTCTCGCTTTTACGGCTTCATCGTCAATCTCGCCAGTGCGGATGTATCTGTCAAGCACGGCGTAGGTAAAGCCGAGATTGTCTTCATCCGTTTTGCCGCTGAGCCCGTCAATCGGCGGTTTTTCAACAAGGAATTCGGGCAGACCGAGATATCTGCCGATTGCCTTGACCTCACCCACCGTGAGCTGACACAGGGGGCTGAAATCGCCCGCCGCATCGCCGTAGCGTGTGGAATAGCCGACATAATCTTCGGAGAGGTTGCAGGTGTTTGCCACCCTGCCGTTCATACTCTGACCGACGGCGTAAAGCACAGACATACGTATTCTCGCGGGCAGATTTGTTCTTGTCTGCACGGTTACCTCCGGCAGAACGTCGAGCTGCTCGAGCACGCCGTGAACCGCCGCCTGAATATTTATCTCATAATGTTTTATATCAAGATGATTAACGAGGGCGTATGCCATATCAATATCGC
Organism: Clostridiaceae bacterium; assembly: GCA_016288315.1. Classification (GTDB taxonomy): domain Bacteria; phylum Bacillota; class Clostridia; order Oscillospirales; family Acutalibacteraceae; genus CAG-177. The sequence continues at coordinate 5,883 of JAEEYU010000048.1, forward strand.
TCTGCTCGCCGCAGGGCATAAGCACGCCTACTACCCTGTCTTTGCCGAGCGCCTCAACGCACAGCGCGGCGGTGACGGAACTGTCTTTGCCGCCGGAAATGCCGACTATGGCGTTGCAGCCCCTGCCGTTTTTTTCAAAAAAGTCGCGTATCCATTCAACGCATTCCTGCGTGGTTTTTTGTGCATCAAACATAATATTCACCTCGTTTTCAGTTTATCATTATTTGATTGATTATGCAACAGAAAAAAGGAGGCAGGCGGCGTGGCTTTTTCACAGGGCGCCGGATGACACAGGAGAAAGGTTTTATTGATTAAACGCATCGTAACAGAAAGAGAAGTCTGACGCCTGCAAAGCAGAACAACGGGGCGGGTAATTGTATTTTATTTGCAAATTTTGAAAAAATTTCAAAAAATTTCTTGACAATGAAATCTTTTTGTGATTTAATCGGGTAAACCGATGAAGAAGGGTAAGTAGGTTCAGGACTTTTCTCTCAGAGAGCCGCGGGTGCTGTGAGCGCGGCAGAAAACAATGAATTGAATGGCCTTCCGAGGGCGAGCGGAAACGCTTTTGCGGAGTATGCGAGACGGGGCAGGACTCCCCGTGAAAAAAAGTCGGCATTGTCAGATGCATTAAGCGGGCGTTGAAAGACGTCAAGCTGGGTGGCACCGCAGGATATTATCCTGTCCCGGCATTTTGCCGGGACGGGATTTTTTGTTTTTTCCCGGCACTGACAAAAATTTTCAAAACGAAAGGAAAAACAAAAATGAAAGACAGAACAATCCCCTACAAAACCTACCTTGAATTCAACGAGATTCCGAAACAGTGGTATAACCTGCGTGCCGATATGAAGAACAAACCGGCACCGCTTCTCAACCCCGGAACACATCAGCCCATGAAAGCGGAGGAGCTTGCTCCCGTTTTCTGCGAGGACCTCATAAAGCAGGAACTCGACAACGACACACCTTATTTTGACATCCCCGAAGAAATCTACAAGTTCTATCAGATGTTCCGTCCGTCACCGCTTGTCCGCGCATACTTCCTTGAAGAAAAGCTCGGCACACCTGCAAAGATTTATTACAAATTCGAGGGCAACAACACAAGCGGCAGCCACAAGCTCAACTCCGCAGTAGCCCAGGCATATTATGCAAAGAAACAGGGTCTTAAAGGCGTTACAACCGAGACGGGCGCAGGTCAGTGGGGCACGGCGCTTTCAATGGCGTGCTCGTTCTTCGGACTTGACTGCAAGGTCTATATGGTCAAGGTTTCATACGAGCAGAAGCCGTTCCGCCGTGAGGTTATGCGCACCTACGGCGCAAGCGTAGTTCCTTCACCCTCAAACGACACAAACATCGGCAGAAAGATTAATGCGGAGCATCCCGGAACAACCGGCTCACTCGGCTGCGCTATCTCCGAAGCGGTTGAGGTTGCAACCTCAACTCCCGGTTACCGCTACGTTCTCGGCAGCGTTCTCAACCAGGTTCTGCTTCACCAGTCGATAATCGGTCTTGAAACCAAGGCGGCACTTGACAAATTAGGCGAAAAAGCGGATATAATCATCGGCTGCGCAGGCGGCGGCTCCAACCTCGGCGGTCTTATCGCTCCCTTTATGGGCGAGAAACTCAGAGGCGAGGCGGATTACAAAATAATCGCAGTTGAGCCGGCATCCTGCCCGAGTCTTACCAGAGGCGTTTATGCCTACGATTTCTGCGACACAGGCATGGTCTGCCCGCTTGCAAAGATGTATACGCTCGGCAGCGACTTCATCCCCGCTCCCAACCACGCCGGTGGCCTTCGCTACCACGGCATGAGCTCCATTCTCTCACAGCTTTACGATGACGGCCTTATGGAAGCCGTTTCCGCAAAGCAGACGGATGTTTTTGAGGCGGCAGAGCTGTTTGCAAGAGTTGAGGGAATTCTTCCCGCTCCCGAAAGCTCACACGCAATCAAAGCCACAATTGACGAGGCGCTCAAGTGCAAAGAGACAGGCGAAGAGAAAACCATCGTTTTCGGTCTTACCGGCACGGGTTACTTCGATATGGTCGCTTATGAAAAATTCCACGACGGCAAGATGGATGACTACATCCCCACAGATGAGGAGCTTGCCGTTTACAGAGCCAGACTCCCGAAAGTTGACTGATAAATACATACCCAATAAAGAAACAGACCGCTCTCGGCGGTCTGTTTTGCTTTTGCGTATTACAGGTTATTTTTGCAGCTGATAATATCTCAGATTTGTGTTGATGAAAAGGGGGCCGAGGTCGAAGGCGAGAATATACGGCTTGCCGTCTTTGGAGAGAACTGTCATTCCCTCACCCTCGCCGCCGGTGAGATTGCGGTCGGCAAATTTTCCGACATCTCCCGAATCCGGGTCAATCTTGTAGATTGCCTGCGTTTCATCATTTGTTGCGGCGTAGAGCGCTCCGTTGTAAAACTCCGCGCCCTGAATGCTCCTGACGGTTTCGGCAAGCGGTATCTCGCCGACGGGGCTCATATTATTATTGATATCATATATCAGAATCTTTTCGGGCGTTTTGGAGTGGTCGGATGCATACAGATAACCGTTTTCGGGATTAACGCAAACCCAGGGCAGGCCGCGTGTGTGAACGGTGCGGTCGAGCTCGTAATATCTGACAAGCTCGAGCGTGTCGGGCGAGAAGACGCCCACAACGGGATGCTCCCAGACCTTGCTGTCTTCCATACCGGCGTAGATCAAGCCGTCATAATAACTCATGCCGCCGATGTGCTTAATCCCGATTTTGCCGAGCTCTTCGGAGATGGCGGAGGTATTCAGCTTGACATAGTTTTTGCCCGTGATATCTGTTTTGTAAAGCGTTGTTTTTGAACTGAAATAGAGATATTCGCCGTCGGTCGCAACCCCCTGCGAGCGGAAATAAGCGCCTATGCCGACAATGTTGACGCTTGTTTCATCTGTTCTTCTGCCTGACGAAAAGGCGTCGATTGCCGATGTCAGCGCATAGAGCGGCAGCATAACAACGGCGAGAAACGCCGAAAGAATGCGGATAAATACAGTCATATAATCACCTCAGATATTTCTGCGCCAGTGGAAAAGATACTGCTGGGCTATACCCGCCGTGCCGTTTGTGCAGGCAGGCATACCGCCGGGGTAGAGCTCATCGAGAATGCGTCGGACCCAGACGTCAACGGGGAAGGCGTCTGCCCTGCCGAGCCCGTAAAGAAGAGCGCAGGCGGCAACCTTGTCGCCGACACCCTTGATTTTTTTGAGCTCCTGAGCCGCCTGCTCAAGCGGGAGAGCTCTGATTTTATCAAAATCAATTTCGCCGTTTTCAACCTTAAGGGCGGCATCATAAATATATTTTGCGCGGAAGCCCGAACGGATGGGAGCAAGACCTTCAATGCCGGCTTTTATGATTCTGTCGGACGGGGGGAATGTATATGCGCCGTTTTCGAGACGGTCGCCGAGCAGAGTGCAGAGTCGGTCAATTATGCCTTTTATGCGGGGGATGTTGTTGTTCTGTGAAATGATGAACGAGCACAGCGCTTCCCACGGCTCCTGGTTGAGAATATGAATTCCGCCGCAGAAGCCGATTGCCTTTTTAAGATATTCGTCTTCGCAGTAGGCGGCTTTGAGGGTTTCATAATCTCTTTCAAGGTCGAAGTAGTTTTTCCAGATGCTTTCAAACTCTGCTTCGTCAACGTCGAAGAGGGTAACTTCACCGTCTTTTTCGCTCAGGGTCAGTGATTTTCCGAATGCGACGCCGTGCCACAGACCGCTTTCATCCGCACTCCAGCGGAACGCTTGACCGCAGTCAAGACTCAGCGCAGCGCTGAAACCGGGCGCTTTGAAAACCAAATCATTATTTTCTTTTTTCGCAAAAAAATTCTGCTTCATTTTTTCACCTTAAAGTTACAAAATTGTAATCAAAATGTTGCCGAATCGGTATAAAAAAGGGGTTGACATAAAGATTTTATAACCGATTGTAAAATTCTGTTTAAGAAACAAAAACGATAAATTCACAACAAAAATGTCGTAAAACCCTTGAAAAACGGCAAAGTTATTCACATTATCCACATAGTTATCCACAGTTAACATCGGCCAAGTGAATATACAGTCTGTATATTATGCTTACAAAACGGGCACAAGAAAACTTTGAATAATATACCGAAAAACCGTTTTAAATCATACAGCTTTTGCAGAATTCCGACATGCAGCAAGAGGCACAGTCAGGCCTTCTTGCTACGCACACAGCCCTGCCGTGAAGCACGCAGCGGTGGCAGAAGTTGTTGCTCTCCGCAGGGTCAAGAAGCTTCCTCAGCTGTGCTTCGACCTTTGCCGGGTCTTTGGTATTAACAAGACCGAGCAGGTTGGTTATTCTGATGACGTGCGTGTCGGTTACAACGGCGGGCTTGCCGAAGATGTCGCCGACAATGAGGTTTGCGGTTTTTCTGCCGACGCCGGGCAGAGTTGTGAGCTCCTCTATTGTGCCGGGAACCTCGCCGCCGAAGCGTGCGATTATCTCTTTGCACATATTGACGATATCCGCCGCCTTCATTCTGTAAAAGCCACAGGGTCGGACGATTTTTTCAACATCTTCAATCTTCGCTTTTGCAAAGGCGTGCACATCGGGGTATTTTGAAAAAAGTTCCGGAGTTACGAGATTGACTCTCGCGTCGGTGCACTGGGCTGAAAGACGGGTTGCAATAAGCAGCTGAAGAGGGTTGGTGTAGTCAAGCGAGCAGAGAGCGTCGGGGTATTCTTTTTTGAGAGCCGCCGTTGCGAGGTCGGCAATCTGTTTTTTTGTCATATTTTTCCCTCACAAAAAGTGTTCAAAATTGTATCTTAATCTAATTTTAAAATAATTGTAAACTTTGTTAACTTATTTTTCAAGTCATTGATTTTAAATAACCGTTATGATAGGATAAAATCGCAGAAAACTCTAAAGGGGAGGATGAGATAAATGAAGTCACACATTCTCAGGGCAATAAGTATTCTTATGTGCCTGGCTCTTGTAGTCACCGCTTTTGCCGCCTGCAAAAAGAAGGGCGCAGAAGGCGAGGAGGGCACTGCGGCATCGGGCGACTCCTGGTCTCAGGGTGTGCCCGCCACCAAGGTTGACCTTACGGATGAAGAAATAGTTGACCTCGTAAAAGAGGCGCTCGGCGACAAAATGCCCGAGGGCTTCAGCGGCGACCTCACAACTCTTTCGGCTGAAGAAATCGCACTTGTCAAGGCGAAGGCGGAGTCTCACGGCTACTACTTCACCAAAAACAGCGACGGAACATTTACGGTTCAGAAGAACGTTCCGCTTGTAAACGTATCCGACGGCAGCGTGGTTGCCCTTGTTGAAGATGCTCTGGGCGAGGATGCGGCAAAGGATTTCGACGGCGACCTTGCATCGCTTGACAAAGAAGAGCTTGAAAAGGTCAAGGAATACGCCGAAGAAAAGGATGTTTACATTGTAACGGATGACAGCGGCAAGCCGGAGGCAAAGGTTGACGCATCAAAGTCATCGGATTCGGCAAATAAAAAATACCGCGAGCCGGAGGTTACCACCACTGTAATCGACATGGTAAACGGAACAACCGCAAAGCAGACAAAGAAGGACAGCGGCTCAGGCAAGGGTTCGGGCTCCGGTTCGGGCAACGGTTCGGGATCGGGCAGCGGTTCGGGCTCCGGTTCGGGCTCCGGTTCGGGCAACGGAAGCGGTTCGGGCGGCACTGCAACTACCGAAACAACTACATCCGCAATGCTCGGCAGAGAGATTGTCACGGCAATCAACTCCGACTGGCTTGAGGGCTTTGAAAACAAGACATCTTCATTCACATCTGCAGCGCCGACGGACGACGGCGGAATGGTTGCCGTAGGTTCATCCACAAACGGCAACTCTGCAACGGCGAATATTGTAAAATACAACGCAAACGGCAACAAGCAGTGGAGCGACACGGTTACGGCTTCGGAGAGTGCGATATTCCAGGATGTTGCGGTGCTTTCCGACGGCTCGATTATTGCAGTCGGCTACACGTTTGACAATGACCTTTCGGTTATCAAGGCGGAGTATTTCGGCGCCTCGGGCGAAAAGGGAATGGGCGACTTCCTTATTTCAAAATACTCGCCCAAGGGCAAGCTTGAATGGAGCAAGGTTCTCGGCGGCACAAAGGGCGACCTTATATACAGCGTTGCGGCGTGCCCCGGAGGCGGCTTTGTTGTAGGCGGCTATGCAAAATCCACAGACGGCGATTTTGCTTCCGTTTCAAATATATCCGCCAAAGAGCAGACATCGGCTGTGCTGATTAAATTCACCGACAATGACTGCACGGCAATAGCGTGGGCGAAATCAATGTCAAGCTCAAAATATGTATGCGTTGAAGGTGTTTCGGTTGCCGACAACGGTGACGTCTTCGCAAGCATCGACATAAAGCTGCCCGACTATGATTTTGCCTCCATACCCAACAGCGATATCGGCGGCGAAAAAACGCTTGTTATAAAATACGGCTCGGGCGGAGATTTCAAATGGCAGCAGGCACTCTGCTCATCGGCAAGAGTTTATATGCCCTCGGTTTTAGCCGACAATGACGGCGGCTGCGTGGTGGCAGGTTACTATTCTGCGGCAAAACCGTCAAATGAGAACAATCTCGGCCGTATGGGCACATTCAGTTCGGTCTATAACGGCGGTAATCCCGGCAGCTCCGACGGAGCTGTAATAGGTCTCGGCAGCAGCGGCGAAGTCAGATGGCTGACGGTTATGGTAGGATTCTACGCCGATTTTATTACGGATATTGTGCCGATTTCAACCGGCTATGCAATAGTGGGTTATTCGAACTCGACAAACCGCGACTTTTCATCGATGCCCGGAGCGGGCGATTATGACGCCTATGTTTGCGCAATAAGCAGCTACGGCAGCAAACAGAGCATGCTTACCCTCGGTGGCAGCGATGCCGACAAGATTCTCGGCGCCTGCACGCTCAAGGACGGAACAATCGGCTTCTGCGGCTCAACATCATCGGGCGACCAGAGCTTCAACAATATGACTCCCGCGGGCTCGTCAACATCGGCGGCATCCTTCGCCGCAAAGGCAACACAGGTTTATTGAGAGCGGACAAAAAAGTTGATATAAAGCAGATTCCCGGGGCAGACGGACTGACGCCTGCCCCGGATCTTTTTGCTTATTTCACAAGCAGTATTAATAATCTGTATATTATATTGAAATAAAATATAATATTTGGTAATATTAAAAATAATATAAGTGTTTTTGCGAAGTGATTGAAATGACAAACGCTGAAATTGAGCAGACGGTTGAACGCCTGCTTGAAAAGAATTGTTATGTAATTGACTTTCTGCCTGTCAGAGTTCCGGAGAACAGTGACGGCAGATTCTTTGCGGTTGAGGAGTATTACTTTGAAACACGCGGCAGGGAGCTGAGACGTTCTTTTTCGGAGATTCTGCTTAAGCTTTACTACTTTTATGATTTTATAATCTGCACGGGTGAAGAATGCAGGTGTGAAAACAATCCTCCGCCGGAAAAACTTGATAACCTTGTGCTTGAAAACAGAGGGCTTTTCAATATTCTGATTGAAAAAGAAAGCACCCTTATTTCGGTTGACGGCGAAAGCACATATATTACGGTTTACAATCCGTCAAAAGACATTATTGAAAAGCTTGAACCGCTTGCCGCCGCGAACGGATTGTTCCTGCGGCGCGGGGTTAACTGAAACAGGACTTATAAAAAACGGAAACGGAGACGGTTGAATTGAATTTACAGGTATTGTTCGGTGTTATGATTCCTCTCATAGGCACTACGCTCGGCGCAGGCATAGTTTTTGTCATGAAAGAGGAGATGTCGGCACAGCTTCGCAAAATACTGACGGGTTTTGCAGGCGGCGTAATGATAGCGGCATCTTTCTGGAGTCTGCTCGAGCCGTCACTGGAGGAGGCGTCGCACCTCGGCAGGTTTTCATTTATTCCTGCGGCGGTCGGCTTCCTGGCAGGTATAGCGTTTTTGCTTGTGATAGACGTTGTAACTCCCCATGTTCACATAAACAATCAGGACGAGGGCATCAAAAGGAAGGGCATGAGCCACAATGCAAAGCTGTTTCTGGCTGTTACCATACATAACATCCCCGAAGGTATGGCGGCAGGCGTTGTGTTTGCCGGCTGGATGTCGGGCAAGGCGTCAATAAGCATTACCTCGGCGCTCGCTCTCTCCATAGGTATAGCAATACAGAACTTCCCCGAAGGCGGAGTTGTTTCCGCACCGCTTCTGGCAAGCGGAATGTCAAAGGGCAAAACCTTTCTTTACGGTTTTCTCTCGGGTGTGGTTGAGCCGATAGCGGCGATACTCACCATAGGGGCGACGGCTCTTGTCGTTCCCGTTCTGCCTTATTTTCTCGCCTTTGCGGCAGGCGCGATGATTTATGTTGTTATTGAAGAGCTCATACCCGAAATGGCGGAGGGACCGCACACAAACTCGGGCACAATCTCATTTGCGCTCGGATTTGTGACAATGATGATTCTCGACGTCGCTCTCGGATGAGATAAAAAAGCAATAGTATTTGCTGCGCTTATGCCTGTATTCCGGGCGGCATTTCAGATTAAAGGCCCGCTGTGGCAAAACAACCCGGCAAAGAATTGAACCGGCAAAAAATTTAAAGTCTTTAACGGGAGAACATTATGAACTTTTACACGGAACCTGCGCGGAATCTGCCTGTTGAAGGTGAGTTTGACGTTATAGTTGCCGGCTCGGGACCGGCGGGAGCGTCTGCGGCCATAACGGCAGGGCGTCTCGGCGCAAAGGTTCTGCTTATTGAGTGGAACAACTCTGTCGGCGGTATGTCAACCTCCGGGTTGATGAGCCACTGGACGGGTTCGGTCAATTCGCCGATTTACACCGAGATTCTCAGACGGTGCGCCGGATACTGCGAAGGTGAGGAGCACGGGAAAACAGTTCCCTGGATAGACCCCGAAATTCTAAAAACCGTCTGGCTTGAGATGCTGCGTGATGCGGGCGTGACGGTTCTGCTTTGCACCTTTGTCTGCGGCGTCATAAAGGAAGGCGGCCGTGTTGCCGGAGTTATAACCGAAAGCAAATCGGGAAGAAAGGTTTTTCTTTCAAAAATCACGGTTGACGGCACGGGCGACGGTGATGTTGCGGCATTCGCAGGTGTCGGCTACAGTAAAGGGCGTGAAACGGACGGAAAGATGCAGCCCGCCACGCTTATGTTCAAGGTTGCGGGCGTTGATCTTGACCGCGCCGTTCTGCTCGGCTCGTTTGAGTCTAAGCATTGGACCGAAAAGGGTGAACTGTAGGCACTTGCAAGGGAGCACATTCCCGCACCTGCTGGGCATCTTCTGGTTTACCGTTCCACACTGCCGGGCATAGTTACCTGCAACATGACAAACTGCACCGGTATTGACGGAACACTTGCGGAAGACCTGACCCGCGCAGAGCTCGTCTGCCGCTCACAGATGCCCGCCATTGTGCGCTATCTGCGTGAGTATGTTCCGGGATTTGAGCGGTGTTTTATTATCAGTGCGGGGTCGATGATGGGTATTCGCGAAACGCGCCGTTTTGCCGGTGAGCAGACATTGAACGAGGATGACATTCTCACTGCAAGGCAGTTTGACAACTGGGTAGTCCGGGGCGCGTATTTCAACTTTGACGTTCACAACCTGACGGGCGCGGGGCTTGACCCCACAGGCGTTCAGCACGAATGGAAACAGCCGGAGGGCTATACGATTCCTTACGGCTGCCTTATACCGAAGAATACGGAAGGTCTGCTGCTTTCGGGCAGGAATATATCGGGGACGCACCTTGCCCACTCCAATTACCGCGTGATGCCTATATGCGCAGGCATCGGAGCTGCGGCGGGAGCCGCTGCTGCACTGGCGGTAAAGCACGGCACCGGACTGCGCGAAATTAATATCTGCGAGCTCCAGGCGGAGCTTTAATCTTAACAAATCGGGATTTAACAAACCGTCAATGACATACAGACGCAAAACTATCTTGAAGGAAACAGAACAATGAGTATTACGGTCAATATTTATTATACAGGGCAGAACGGGAGCGCAGCCGCCTTTGCAAAGGAGATGGAGCAAAGCGGTATTGCAGACAGAATCAGAGCGGAGGAGGGAAACCTGCGCTATGAATATTTTACCCCTTTTGCCGACAGTGAAACGGTGCTGCTTATTGACAGCTGGAAAAATCAGGAGGCGCTTGACATTCACCACGCCTCGCCCATGATGGCGGAGATTGCCGCCCTTCGCGAAAAATATGATTTGCACATGAAAGCGGAGCGGTTTGTTTCCGATGAAACGGAAGCCGATGCACGGTTTATAAGAAAATAATGCAACTGCGATTATTGGTTTTAAAAGCAAAGGAGAAACACTATGGAAAACGGCATTGAACTCAGCCCCGAAGAGCTTGCCCTTGCTCTTGAAAAAGCAAAAAGAGAAGCGCAGGCGCTCCTGGATAAAATGACGCCCGAAGAGCGCGAGCAGGCGCGGATAAAAGCTGAAAAGCTCATTGAAGAGGACAATGCCTCCATGCAGAAGCTGATTGACGATGCAAAAAGAGTTGCCTCGGAATTCTCGGAGAAAAAAGCACCATCCTTCTGCACCGGCTGCGGCGCTCCCGCGGGAAAAGGCAACTTCTGCGAATACTGCGGGCAGCCACTGAAATAATACGGGTTATAAATATTCGGATTTTACTTTCCCGTTCTCAATGGAGTTGAATGACAAAAAACAAAACGGAGGTGCTGAAAATGAGCGGCGGCAATACCGGTAAAAACATGATTAACAGCATTCCCGCTTATCATTACAGACCTTCAAAGGGCTGGATAAACGACCCGAACGGGCTTGTGTGGTTCAAGGGGTATTACCATATCTTTTACCAGCACGCTCCGCATTTTGAAACACCCTGGCACGAAAGTATGCACTGGGGGCACGCAAGAACGAAAGACTTTGTTCATTTTGAAGAGCTGTCGCCTGCGCTTTACCCCGACAGAGATTATGACAAAGACGGCTGCTGGTCGGGAACGGCTGTTGTCAGAGACGGTGTTCTCTACCTGTTCTACGCTTGTGTCTGCGGTGAAACACAGGCAGTCGGAACCGCTTACTCTTCCGACGGGATTCATTTTGAAAAATATGAGGGCAACCCCGTTATTGCCGCATTCCCGCCCGACGGTTCTCCCGATTTCAGAGACCCAGCCGTTTGCTTTGCCGACGGCAGATACCGGTGCGTTATGGCATCGGGCAACCGAGAAAAGCACACTGCCGTTTTGCTCCTTTATGAGAGCGAAGACCTGCTGAACTGGCGTTATTGCGGTGTTATGCGCGAGTGGCAGAATGCGCGGTTTGCCGAATGCCCTTCTTTTGTTAAATCCGGCGACAGATACCTGCTTGCCGCTTCCGTCTGCAGAGAGGACGGGCACAGCTTTTCGCTTGCAGTCGGCTCCTTTGAAAACGGACGCTTTCTTGTCGAATCGGAGGGAGAAGTTGACAAAGGGCCCGACCGATACGCAGGTCAGATTTTCAGCGATGAAAACGGCAGGGCGCTGCTTATCTCCTGGGTTCCCGGCTGGAACTATGCGGGTTATGCCGCGCGTGATATCGGCTGTATGTCGGTGCCTGCCGAAATAACGTTTGATGACGGAAAACTGCGCGCCTTCCCCGTTGACGAAGTCAGCCGGTTTATGAAGAATGAAGACCCTGCGCTTGAACGCACAGAGAGTGGTTTTCGCATTAAAAGGGCGGGGCGTGAAGATGTTGTTTACACCGGTGAAATAAAAAGTCTGCACTGCCTTCGCGACGAATACATACTTGAAGTGTTTGTAAACGGCGGCGAAGAGGTTTATACAGCTCTTTTGTAACAATGACTTGCAACAGCAGCATTATCTGATAGCGGAGTATAATAAAAAGAGAGGTGACAGCTGTGTCAATTCAGAATATAATCAAAGCGATAGTCGCGTTTTTTCAATCCGTCTGGCTGTTTATTGCCGGAATATTCACCCCTGCTCCGTCAAAACCGGCGGACCCGGTGATTATTCCTCCGCCGGAAAATCCGCAGATAATATGCTTTGACAATTTTTCGCTTGTCTGGTCCGATGAATTTGACGGCAGCACTCTCGACACAACAAAATGGACGGGCTTTCGCTGCAACTCCGAAAAATCCGTTGTTCGTCAGGGCGGCTGGTGGAACACCGATTTTGCCTCGGTAAAAAACGGCAACCTGAATATAACCGCTGAGTATTATCCGAAGGGATATGAGGGCGGAAAAGCCGGCTGGTATAGCTGCGGACTTTGCACAACCGGGTTGTTCGAGCAGACCTACGGCTATTTTGAAGTCCGCTGCATTCTGCCTAAGGGTGTGGGTCTGTGGTCCGCCTTCTGGATGCTGCCGCAGGATTTCAGCCGGACAATCGGCAACGGCGGCACCGACGGGGCGGAGCTTGATGTTATGGAATCGCCGAATTACCATTACAAACTGAGCGACAATGTCAACGTGGTGACGTCGAATATTCACATAGACGGCTACGGCAAAGAGGAACAGTCAAAATGCGTTGCGACTCCGTTTATTGAGGCGAATGACCCGTATGAGGAGTTCAACACCTACGGCGTGGAGTGGAACGACAAAGAGTATATTTTCTATATTAACGGCGTTGAAACGGGGCGCACCGATTTCGGCGGAACGTCACGCGTGCCGCAATACCTTCTGCTGACAACGGAGGTGGGCGGCAAAAACGGCATTGCGGGAACAAGCTGGGCGGGAGATGCGCTCTCAGCCGATGCAAAGCCGACGGATTTTGTCGTTGATTACGTAAGAGTTTATCAATATAAATAGAGCTTTAATCACAGAAAAAGGGATAGCAATACAAAAGCCGCCCGCGGGCGGCTTTATGTGTGACGGGATTAATGCACCTCAAGGCAGGCGGAAGCCGGCGGAGCGATAGATTTCATACCAGTCCTCACGGGACATTTCAATGTCGGCGCCCTTAGCAATGTCACGCATTCTGCCGGGCGAAACAGAGCCGGATATAAGCTGAATCTTTGCGGGATGCCTCAGAATCCACGCAGCGGCAACCGCAACCGGAGGAATGCCGTATTTTGATGACATTTCATCAAGCTTTTCGTTGAGAGCGGGATATTTCTCTTTGTCGCCGACGAACGGACCTTCAAAGAATCCGCCCTGGAAAGGCGACCACGCCTGAATAGTAATGCCCTTTATTCTCATATATTCAAGGGCGCTGCCGTCGTGCATTACTGATTCGCTGTTTTTCATATTGACGTTAAGCCCCGAGGTGACAAGACCGCTTTCGGGAATTGAAAACTGGAGCTGGTCGGCAACAATCGGCTGGCGGACGGCTGTTTTAAGCAGTTCAATCTGCATGGGGTTGTGGTTTGAAACTCCGAACAAACGCACCTTGCCCGTTCTTTCAAGCTCGTCAAACGCTTCGGCAACCTCTTCGGGCTCCATAAGCGTGTCGGGCCTGTGAAGCAGAAGAATGTCGATGTATTCCGTGCCGAGCCGTCTGAGCGAGGCGTCAACGCTTCTGAGAATATGCTCCTTTGAAAAATCAAAGAAGCCGCGGCGGATACCGCATTTTGTCTGAATAATAATTTTCTCCCTGAGCAGGGGATTCTGCCTGAGATAATCGCCGAAAATCTCCTCGCACCTTCCGCCGCCGTAAATATCGGCGTGGTCAAAAAAATTTATTCCGAGGTCGAGCGCCGTGCCTATTACACGGTCGGGTGTCTCCTTTGCGCCGTCAAGACGCATACAGCCCATTGCTATTGAAGAAACGGGCAGCCTGCCCGCAAGCATAATCTGTTTCATATTTACCTCCCGATTATTCCGGTATGACCGAAAGAATATAATCTGCAATTTTGGTGCTGTTCATTATATAGCCGGAGTGCCCCTCTTTTTCAAATATCTTCAGCTGAGCGCCGGGAACCGTTTTTGCGATGTGTTCGGTATGAGAGAGTTTTATTACGTCCTTTTCGCCCGCCGTCACAAAGGCAGGCACTGTTATTTTCTTCAGCATCTCATCTGTAATGTCCGGCTCGCGCATCATAATTCGCATCTTGTCGCTGCGGTCAAAATGGCTCCAGAGCTTAAAGAATTTCATCGGCAGGTCCTTTGTGCTGTCGGGGTTGAGACTCGCCCCGCTGACGATGAGGGATGACAGCAGCTCGGGGTGCGCGTGTGCGAGGATAAGCCCGATTATGCCGCCGTCGGAAAAGCCGTAAAACACGGGCTTTTCAATGCCGAGCGCCTCGATAAAACGGAACATATCCTCTGCCATATCCTCATAGTGCAGAGTTCTGACCTTTTCGCTTTTGCCGTGGTCGCGCGAGTCGGGGCAGTAAACCGTAAAATGCTTTTCGAGCACTTTTACGCTGCGGCTGAATATCTTGTGACTCATACTGTTGCAGTGAACCATTATGAGCGGTCTGCCCGAACCGGATTTTTCATACCAGAGTTTTACTCCGTTTACTGTAATATACATATATACACCGCCTTTTCGTTTAATAATAATTTATCATACAGCCGTGTTAAATACAATCTGTTTTTTCCGATAAGGCAAATAAAATTTACGGGAAGATTTCAATATGAAAAAAGCACTCGTTTTTTTGAAAAAAGATTTAATGCTCACGGTGTCGCTTATTGCCGCCGCCGCAGGGCTTATAATAACACCGCCGAAAGCGGACTTCTTTGCAGGCATTGACTGGCGAACGCTCGGCACGCTTTTTATGATGCTGTGCATTCTTGAGGGCTTCAAAAAAGAGAATGTTCTGCGCCCTGTTGAAAACCTTGCTTCAAAGCTCGGCACAACAACGGCGCTCTCGCTGTTTTTGATTTTCGGCGTGTTCTTTACATCGATGTTCGTTACAAACGACGTTTCGCTCATTATTTTTGTTCCGCTCACCATTCTTCTTTTCAGAAGCGGAGAGCGAGAGCAATACATTCTCCCCGTAATTTCAATGGAGAACATAGCGGCAATAAGGGGCTCTCTGCTTATGCCGTTCGGCTCGCCGCAGAATCTGTTTTTATACGGTCAGGCGGAGCAGGTCGATTTTGCGCATTTTCTGCTTCATATGTCGCCGCTTTGCATTATGAGTGCCGTGCTGCTCGTGTTATTTGTGCTGGTTCTTTACCGTAAGAACATAAAAGAAAAAATCGTATTCACACACGAAAGCGAAAAATGGAAAAAAGAAAAAAGACCGCAGAGAATAACATACATTATTCTTTTCGTTCTCGTTATGCTTGTTATTGTTACCAGGACTAAGTTCTGGTGGGCGGCGCTTGCAGCCGTTGTTGCCGCAATTCTTATTGCCGACAGGCGTATTTTTTTAAGAGTGGATTATGTGCTGATTGCAACATTTCTGTGCTTTTTTATTTTTTCATCATCAATTGCGGGCAACGAAAAAATAGCGGCTTTTCTTGCAAAATCGGTTGCAAACCGCGAATACTGGTGGGCAATCGGGCTCTCGCAGATTATCTCGAATGTTCCCGCCTCCATTGTGCTTTACCCGTTCACAAAAAACTTCGCTGGGCTCATATACGGTGCAGATACGGCGGGGCTTTGCTCGCTGATAGGGTCACTCGCATCGGTAATCAATTACAGAATCTATGTGCGGGAATATCCCGGCAACGGCAGACGGTTTATAAAGACATTCACCCTTGTTTCCTGGGCGTTTTTTGCGGTGGTGGTAATCCCCGGCTACCTGCTGACAGGGTGGGAGTTTTTTTAAGGAAACAACATTTCAGATAAGAGCAAAAACACGGCGGAACGCAGTCTGCGTTCCGCCGTGTTTCACAGAGAAAGAAGAAAAGGTTATGTCGGTTTTGTTCTTATTACCTCGCCCCAGGGCGGACTTATTTCAGAATTGTTGATTATCCACAGCACGGGTATTCCGCCTGCCGCCGATTCTTTGGGAAAAGGCGCGTATCCGTCGGTCATAATAATTATTGCAACGGGCGGTTTTTCAGTTCTTTTTCTGACATATTCAAAAATACAGCCGAAGTTTGTTCCGCCGCATCCCTTCGGTCTGATAACTTCAAACGAATCCTCATCCGTAAAGGAAACCGGCTCAATTACTTTTGTGTCAAAGAAACCTATCTTGCCAGACAGTCTGTTATTGAAAATTGAAATGGCGCTGCGGATTTCAGCCATCATCAATGTAACCTCTTTGTCGCTCATTGAACCGCTGGTGTCAACGAAGAAAAGGAGGTCGGAAACCTCAAGCTCATTTGAATCGTCGTTTGTATAATCGGGAAGAAAAATATCCTGTTCCGAGTAGCGCTTGTCTGCCCTGAGCCAGGAGTAGTCCATAAGTTCAATACGCTGGCAGAAGTTGTAAAGAGCGGTCTTCCAGTCAACTTCGTGGCTGTTTAAATCCTTGAGATACTTTCTGATGTAAGAGGGAAGATGACCTGAGTTGCCGTATGACTTTGTGTGGTCGGCTGCGGCTATTATGCGCTGCCTCCAGTCGCTGCCGCCGAAACCGTCTCCTGCGCTGTCGCTGCCCCAGAGGTCATGACTGTCAAGAATTTTATATTTACCTTCTCCGCCTTTCCCGTTGCCCTTGCCACAACCGCCTCCGCCGCTGCCTGCTTTTATTTTTTTCTGAAGCATAAGGTAAATTTGTTCGGTTGAATACTCTCTGCCCTCTTTGCCGTCGGGGGCTGTATGCATTGCAATCTCGCCGTCGATGGTTATGTTTTTTTCATCATCGTTGAGAGTTTCCAGAATCATACTGTTGCAAACGATATCGGCGGCTATGTTATATGCGAGGTCGATTTTTCCCTTTCTGCGTCCGGTATGATTGAGAACGCAGTGCATAAGTTCATGCATCATAAGAAAAACAATCTCATCGTTGCTGAGCTTATCAATAAAGCCCGTGCCGAACATAATCTTTTCACCGTCGGTGCATGCGGTCTCGCATTCCTCGTCGAGAGCAAAACCGAGATAACTTAGCAAAAAGCCGAAAAAGGGGTATCTGATGACAATGGAGTTTCTTGCACTGAGAAGTTTTAACGAATATTCGCGTATTTTCGCTTCAGACAGTGCCATTAAACACAGCCCCTCTCTTGCGAATTATATCTTTATAAATTTGAAGCGTTTTGACGGATTCGCCGAGTTCGGCGCTGACGGCGCCATAGCCGTGAAGAAGGTATGAGATAAAATCGGAAGGCAGGTTGCTCTCGGCATAAATGAGAGAATTTTCAATTTCATCAATTTTTGTCTTATGTTCTCTGACATACGCAGTCATTGCACTTGTCAATGCATGCAGTATGTCGGGAGTTTTTTTCGCAAGCGGTGATGGTCTGCCTGCAAAAATTGAAGCAATATCCGGGAGGTGTGAGTATGTTTTGCAGTATGATGAAAAAGTCATTGCGACGCCTGTGCCGACGCAGCCGCATATAAACGGATACGCCGCCGTGACATCGCCGCCAAGTGTGTCAATATAGCGACTTGCCATATCCCAGGAACGCGGGGTGGGGAAGGCGAGCTCATCGGTTCCCTCTGCCATCATAAGCATATCGTTTTTGAAACGGATAAAACCGATTATGCGAAAATCAACGGCGTTTTTAAGAGCCCAGTCGCACCACTCGTCAACATCGCTCTTTATTTCAAAATGTGTGAGTCTGTTGGCGAGTGCTTTCGGCATTTTATAGACTACGGATTTGTCAATTATACGGTTGCCGGCGGCAATAACATAGGTGTTTTCGGGGAGGGAGTGCTCACCGATTTTGTGGTCAAGAACTATCTGATAAGCGGCAGCCTGAACGGCAGGCATGCAGGATGACAACTCGTCAAGAAATATTATGTTGATGACATCCTGAGAGGAGTCCAGCTTGAAAACTTCGGGTATAAGCCACTGCGAGGCTGTTTTTTCGGAATTGACTGTGGGAATGCCGCGCAGGTCAACGGGACTGAACAGCAGGAGACGGACATCAACAAGGTTGACCTTTTTGCCGGTGCATTCCTGCAACTGTTCCGAGAGCTGCTTTACGCCCTGTGATTTGCCGACACCCATAGGACCGAGCAGATATACAGACGGAAGTGATGAAACGGGAATACCGCCTTTGACGGCGTTGCAAAGCAGTTTGAGTTCCATTTTTACAAATTTTGAGATGCTCAGCACGGGCAGGTTCTTGCCTTTTTCAATATCGGTCATAGCAAATATCCTCTCTTTACAGATTAGTTTTCATCTTTACGCAGTTCTCTGTCATAACGCTCAACAAGCAATTCAAGTCTGCGAATCTCCTCATCATAGTCTTTTAAGTTTTTGAGTTCTCTCAGACAATCCTCTTTGCGCTCTTTGAGCTTTTTCAGCGTTGCCTGCGCCTCGGTAAATCGCTTTGGCAGGCTGCGTATTGTGTTGTTTATTCTTGTTGCGGCATCAACGTTGTTATCTTTAGATACCTTTAAGCTTACACTGTAGCTTCCCTCACGGCGGAGAATCAGGAACGGCTCTTCTACGGTTACATCCGTAGGTCTGAAAATTGCAAAGCCATGGTAATTGTCTGCAATGCACAGTTCAGAACCGTAATTGCCGGGACGGACAAGGTCGGAAATAATCCGGTTCAGATCTTCACGAAGCTGCAGCTCACCTTTGAATTCCTGAACAGCGGCAATTTCTGAATCTTTGCTGAGCCTGGTGACAATCTCAGTCCAGGCGGGAATATCCTTTTTGAGTGTTTCCGTTTTATGAAGAAGAATCTCCCGGTTTTCGTTTTCCTTCTTTTTCAGCATACGGCAGCGTGAAAGCTCATTTTCCGCCTCGAAGCGTTTTTTGAGTGCGTCATTGTCGATGCATATTGACTTTATTTCTGCATAGGTAAGCAGGAGATCAACATCCCTGCCGTCGCGGTCCGCCACGCAGCCCTGAAGAATTTCGGAGATGAATTTCTGTTTTTGCTGGAGCAGTTGATATAGATAAGCATCAAAACTGCCCTTTGTGATATAGCGGATGATATGAACCTTTTGGCAGGTGTTGCCGTTACGCAGTATGCGACCCTCTCGCTGGTTCATATCGGCGGGAGTCCAGGGAAGGTCGAGATGATGAATTGCCACCAGTTTATCCTGAACATTGGTGCCCGTGCCGAGCTTTTTGGTTGAGCCGACAAGAATGCGTATTTCACCTTTTCTTGTTTTGGCAAACAGCTTTCGGCGGGCGTCATCGGTTGTGGCATCGTGAACAAATGCTATCTCGTCTGCTGCAATACCGAACTCGGAGGTGAGAATTCGCCTGAGTTCATCGTATATATTGAACCCCGCTTTTGGTGTGGAAATATCGCAGAATACAAGCTGCGTAAGTTTGTCGGCCGCGTGCTTATAATAAAAGTCCGCAACGTTTTTTGCACAGAAATACACTTTTGAGGTCTGAGTGAACAGAGCGTGCTCATCAATAAGCCGCAAATCGAGGCAGGCCTTGATGCTGTCAACAGTGACTTTCAGAAGGTTGTCTTCGGCACCTTTTACACGCCCCTTGTGTATTTTCTCCACACGCTCCGAAACAGACTTGTTGAATGCAGTCATACCTGCTGTTTTGGGAATGACAATCTCTTCATATCCGTCGAACGAGGGCAGATTTTTCTCGCTGACTGTATAAAAATCGGCAATGGAACTGAAGAGTGACGCAAGTTCGGGAACGTTATGAAAATTATATCTCGATGTGATGCGGTAATTTGAGGTATCGACATCGAGCTCAAAACTGTCTTCCCGTCTTGCAAATGCTCCTATCCACTCATCAAATGAGCGGATATCCGAAAGAGCAAGCTCGCCGCTCTGAAGGAAGCGCTGCATAATGTATAGGTCGGTTATAGAGTTTGTAACGGGAGTTCCCGTTGCCGCAATAACACCTCTGCCGCCGTTGCTGCGCTGAACAAAGAAAATCTTTTCAAGCATCGCATTGTTCTTTGCGGTGCCTTTTGAGTTGACACCGTGTGTTCTGTGCATTGAGTGTGAGTCGATGGAAACGTTTTTGTAATTGTGGATTTCATCAATAAAGAGTGTCGTTACACCGAGGTCGTCGAAATAAACGGTTTCGGAATCCTTACGCTCGGTGATGATTTTATCCGCCTTGTTTTTCAGACGTTTCTCCATGCGCCGCAGAGAGGCAACATTTTTCAGACCGGGTTTTTTCAATGCCTCACGGATTCTTTCAAGCTTTGCCTCTATCTCTTCAAGCTCGGTGTTCTTGCTGAGGTTGAGACGGTCAAAGCAGCTGTAAGCAATTATGACGGCATCATAATCACCGTCTCGCATTTCTGTAAGGGTCTTCTGCTTCCTGGCGGGTGTAAAGTCTTTCGGGGAAACTGCAAGCACCTTTGAGTCTTTATAAAGATAGGCAAAAAAGTCAACCCATTGACCGAGAATATTGTTTGGAACAACAAACATATTGTGCGGCGAAATGCCCATACGCTTCATTTCCATTGCAGCTGCAATCATAATGTAGGTTTTGCCTGCACCGACATCGTGAGCAAGAAGGGTGTTGGGCGAGAGAACGCAGCGCGCAAAGGCATCCTTTTGATGGGAATAGAGTCTGACATCGGGATTCATACCTGGGAATTCAAATATTTCACCGCTGAATTTTCGCTGCTTTATTGAGCCGAAAACACTGTAATACATCTGTTCAACAAGTTTTGTGCGCTGCGGGGTCGAGCGGATGTATTCACTGAATTTTTCTTCTATTTTCTTCGCCTTCTCCATAGCGGCGACGGATTCCGGTTTGTTTAAAACCGGTTTGCCATTGCTGTCATAATCATAAATTATAATTTTGGAATTGTTCAGCAGTTTTTCAATTATATGAAGCGCATTGATACGATTTGTGCCGTAAGTAACCGTTGAGTTGACGTCATAAGCACCGTAGCGTGACTTTACAGGTATGTTCCATGTTCCCGTAATCTCCTCGTGAACGGTTTTGAGTTCTTCTTTGTTGTAATAAACGGAGACGTAGGAGGAGCCGAGAAGGTAAATGATGAAGCCGTCGATAAAATCTGTGCTTATCCACGGAGCACCGAGGCGGACATATATCTCATCTATGCTGACACACTTCGGGATAACTGCATTTATCGCTTCGACATTACGGACAAAGGGATGAGAAGGCGTATTAACGGCAACCAGAAATTTTTCGCGGAATGCAATGGTGAACGGAAATGTTTTTATGCCGTGATGTTTGCCGAATTCTATCTGGACCGTGTCATTGAAGCGGTTAATGGTTATTATTTTGCCCTTGCCGTATCTTTTGTGAAAAACCTCTGTGCCGACATTGACGCCGGCAGTGCTGCCCTTTGTCTCATCAATAATCTTTTGTGCTTTCTCGCGTTTTGCAAACAAGTTGCCCGAAAGGTATTCGCTTGCAAGCTCCCAGTTTGAATACTCGTTGCCGTCCCAGCAGTCCGGGTTCTGAAACACCGTATTGGCACGCACAAGAGTTTTGAGTATTTCATCCTTTGAGACACCTGTGACGGATGACATGTAGTCAAGATTCAGCCGACCTTTGTTACGGATACTTAAAACAAGAGCGTCGGATATCAGACTGACGGAATCGTTGCTTTCGCCGAAAGAAAGGACGTCATCGAGCGTTGACGGTAAATTGATTATAGCCATTATTATCCCCCTCATTTGTTTGTTCGGTTTATATTATAGAATTGCAGGTGTCCCATTTTCAGCACATCAAGTATAAAAGCAAGTCTTTATTCAGTAATTGTCAAACAAAGATTCAGGAATAGTATAGTGCTTCTGATGGACATAAAACGGGCAACAAGCAATTCGGTGCTTTGGCAAAAACGAAAAAAAGCCCGCATCATTTGCTTATGTGTGATAAAGAAGCAATAGAAGTGCAAAAAATTTTGCCGTTCCTATCCGACACTTGGCCATTGTGTCGGATAGGTCGGGCGGTTATTCGGGCAAGTCAATCTTGCCGACAAAGCTGTAATAAATCTCAAT
>JAEEYU010000049.1 GCA_016288315.1 Clostridiaceae bacterium
GATTCTGTTGACTATTCTGCACCTGAACTGGCGGTCGAAATACTCATCGTTTGTAAGACCCTGCATATCCCATTCAAAAGAGGGAACCTTTATTGTTTTTATATCTGCCGTTTTGCCGTCAAATTCCACCTTGCGGTAGGCGGCGGGGCTGCCGACCAGGGCGCTTGTGCAGACATCCCAGAACTCGCTGCCTTTTTTTGTTTTGACAACGTTCGCGCTCTGGATGTGCATATGGCCGGTGAAGGCGAGATTCACGCCGCAGTCGGCGAGAGTTTCGATGACCTCGTCTCTGTTTTCAATCCTGGCGTCTTTGACGATTTCAAAAAACGGTGATGAGGGAATAATCGGATAGTGGCAGATGGCGAACATTGCGTTGCCCGAGTTTTTTGCATCGATTGCCTGCTGTTTTGCCCAGGCGAGAATGTCGCTGTTGATATAGCCCTTATCGCCGCCATGAGACAAATCCGTTTCGCCGTCGGAATCGAGGGCGAGCATACGGATTCCGGGTGCTATCTGCGCCACATAGGACATTGAGCCCTCGTGCTTTGCGACGGCGTCGGAATAGCCGTATTCATAATATAAATCGTAAAGCTCTTCTTTTGTTGTGCCTTCAACGGGATTTCTGCCGCCGTTAATGAAGGCGGTGGCGTTTTGGTTGAAATCGTGGCGGGCTGTTATGACATAGATTTTTTTGCCCGTCTTTCTGAGAGCGTCAAGGTATTTAAGCAGTTCAATATGGCTCTGCTTTTCGCCGTCTTTGCTTAAGTCGCCCGGGATTATGACAATATTTGTGTCTTTATCCTTTGCAATTTCGGTAAAGGTTGCTTTGAGAATTGCCTCATTTTCGGCAAGGCACATCTGCTCATACTGCATATAATCGCGGTATGCCTCATTATTCTCACACATATTGTTCGGGCGGAAATGAGTGTCGGTTACAAGATAAAACTTAACAGGTTGTGCCATACAATCTCCTTAAAACAAATTACTGAAGAACCTTGAAATTATTTCGAACCAGTTGTTGAAGACGCCGACAAGAAAATCGAGAACTCCGAAATCGAAGAAGCCGCTGTCAACGATTTTCACCGCCGAAGCGCCGTTGCTGATAATGAAGGGCTGAGTGTAGAGAATGCCGCCCTCGCCGAAGACCTCGGCACGGACATAGCTGCCGAGTTTGCCGGAATAATCGGCAACACTGAAGGATGACTCGTCTGCGGTGGTTGTTGCTATTAACTTGCCGTCTGAAATCCAGCGGACCAGCAGGGCGTTTTCGGAACTGACGGTAATTGTGCCGCCCTCATCAATCGTAATTGACGTTATTGCGGGCTGTGTTGCCGCAGTGCACCAGCCGTCATCATCAAGAACACTATATGTTACGCCGATGCTGGAATCGGGGTCAAGCTCGCCGATTTCGATAAGATGGACCCGCTGCGCCATTTCTTCGGCTTTTGCACTGACCTCTTTATAAAGGTCGGTCTCGCCGTAGAACTCTTTGAGAGCGGAGGCAATCTGCACCAGCTCCTCGTAGTTGCCTATGCAGTGGCTGCCGCCGAAAAATTCACCGTTGAGAAGCGCCTGCGAGAGCGCTGACGAGGTCTGTTCGGGAAGGAGAGCTATGACATAGCCCGTATCAATTTTGTTGAGCTGATGGGCGTCTGAAGAACAGATTGCGAAAATGTTTTTGCCGTTGGGGGCGAATCTCTTAAGGAGTTCATCCCAGAGAATGCGGTCAAAACGGGTTCTGTCGTCGCCCTTTGAGTTGACATCCACGCCTATGCATCTGTCATATTTTTCAAGCAGGGATGCAAATTTATTGATGTGATACCAATAGTTGAAGCTTTCGGGGTTGTAGGCATCGGCGGAGTGAAGCTCATAGCGCGCCTTTGTATATTCGCCGGGGTGGTTAATCACACAGACGCCGCCCGCCTTCTGGACTCCTTTTATTGCATCGGCATAGGTGGTGATTGAATTGTCGTGGTAATCGACAAACCAGCTGTTGACGTGGGCGTTGACGGAAACGGCATTGTTCTCGATTCCGTAGGGGACGCGCATAACGCGCTGACTGTTGTCAACATATAAATAATCATCGCCGTTTTCGGTTTTGAGAACATAGCTTCTGCCGTCGTCAAACGTGCCTTCGCTGCCTAGATAGACGAGGTCGCCCTCTGTTCTGCCGACAAGCTTCATCACGTTGTAGATGAATTTGTTTTCATTGACATCCGCCCAGCTGTAATTGACGGTGCCGTGGTCGGTTGTAGCTACAATATCGAAGCCCGTTTCGACATGACGCTGAATTGACTCTTTGAGGGTCGGGTCGCCGTCGGAGGCGTTGGTGTGCGTATGCAGGGCTGTTTTATAGCCCCTGACAGCGCTCCAGTCGATATTTTCATAGGGGTTGATTATTGCTGTTTTGCCGGGTTCTGCCGTGTTTATTCCGTTTGCGGCGGGCAGAACTACCGAAAACATAAACAGAAGGCAGAGAAGCAGAGAAAGGGTTTTAACTGTTTTTTTCATAAAACCACACCTTATCAGATTATAATCAGATTAAAAAGTATCCTGTGTGATAACGACATAGAGAATGTATGGAAGGTCGATGAGGAATCTGGGAAGCCAGCTGCCGAAGGCATAGATTGCAAGGAAGATGAACGAAGGGATGAGCCCGAGATAATATTCAAATGCGCTTGTTGTGTTGTCGCCCGAGAAGGTTGCTTCGTTTTTGCCGGTTTCTTTTGTTACGGAATATGTATCAATATTTTTGACTTCTCCGGTTTCATCGTTGCGGATATAAGATTTGAAGGTGAGTGTGCCGCCCTTGATTTCGACGGTATTGAAGCAGCCGCCGATGTTATCTTCGGAAGTGCTCTTCCAATCCTTGCCGTTCCAGTAATTGCCGTAGCCGCCCTTCTGGACTGTGAGGGCGTCAATGAAGGAGGTGTTGAGGAACATTCCTGCAAGAAATTCTCTGACTTCATATCTCTTTGTGCCGGCTGTGCCCGAAAGGACGTAGGTTGTGCCGTCTTCTTTAACCATATTGCCCTTGAGGGGTTTGGTGCGCAGATACATGTGGTCGTGACCCGAAATGACCATATCGACATCGCACATATCGAACACCCTTGCAACGGACTCGCCGAGATAGAGGGCGTCGGGCCATTTGCCGTCTTTGCCGAGGGTATAAGGAGACTTGTGCATAAAGCAGAGCTTCCAGTCCTTATCGGTGGAGTCAAGATCGTTTTTGAGCCAGACAAGCTGAGGAACAGAGATGCACATCATATCGTTTGTGTTGATAACGGCTATGTGGGCATTGCCGTAATCGAAGGAATAGTTTACGCCGTCTTTTGTTTCAACGCTCTCTGTTGTGTCGAGGTTGAACATATTGTTGAACCAGTTTTCGACGCCGAAGCCGTCGTGATTGCCCGCAACGGGAACCATTGTGCAGTTTGAATTGAGTTCGCCGAAGGCGTAGTCGAAGCGGTCCCACTCCTCGTTGGTGCTGTCGTTTGTGAAATCGCCGCAGTTGACAATGAATTCCGCATCGGGAAGAGTTTCAAATGCGGCTTCGACCGTAAGAGCCGCTTTCCGGAAGTTCTCAAGAGGAGTTGCCTGGACATCGGCTATCTCGATGAAGGAGAACGATTCATCGCCGTCATCTGTGACGAATGAGCCATATTCGCTCCAGTCGCTGCCGTTGCCGACGCGGAAGGTATAGCTTTCGCCGTTCTTTAATTCGCTGACGGTTGCTTTGTGATAATAATTGCCCTCCCACTCCTGAGAGTCGGTGAATGTGACTTTACCTGCGGATGCGCCGGATTCATCAAGGACTTCTATTTTTGTGTCTGTCTGAGTTTTTGTCCACCAGCAGAAGCCCCTCTGTGTGCCGGCATCGCCGTTCATTGTGACTGAGATTCTGAAGGGCTCCGTGTCGCCTTTTGCGGGAATTTCATCTTCGCCGTCGGCGAATGAAGCCGTTCCCGAAATGCCGAACACAAGGGTGAGGCAAAGGACAATACTCAATAATTTTTTTAATGATTTTTGCATGATTCAATCCTCCTGATTATGTAAACTTTTGTAAAGATTTATTCCGGTTGTTTTGAAAGCGGTTTGTCTTCGGACGGGGTGTTCCAGTTGATAAAGCCGTTCTCTTTTGCGTAATACCACTGCATTCCGAATATGGCGGCACTGTCATCAACCGGGATGTAAAGCTGACCGTCTTTGAGATAGACGGCACCGCTCATCTCAACACTGCCGCGGTCTGTTGAAGCAACGCTGCTGTTCTCGGTGAAAACCGCCTTGCGCCCGTAAACTTCTATTGTAACCCTGCCCTTCTCTTTGAGAACGGCGCCTCCGATTGACTGGCAGACCACAGCAAACGGCGCATACCAGACACCGTCTTTTTCTTCGGGGGCGAGACCTCTTGCGCTGAGTTCAAGCATTCTGCCCTTGAAGGTCATTTTGATTCTGTCATATCTCGGGGCTAAAGCGTAAGGCCGTATTTCATCCTTTTCTTTATCAATAACAAACTCATCGACAATTCTGCCGTCGAGCATATAAGCGGTTATTTTAAGCTTTGTTTTTGTTACCTCTGCCACTGCGTAAAGCGGAGTTCTCTCCTCCTGCGGGAAAAAGCAGGAATGCCAGACCTTTTGTGCGTTTGAGTGATAGATGTTTCCGCCTGCGTTGCCTGCGATATAATGAACGGTGCCCTGCGAAGGTCTGTCAAAAAGCTCGTCGCCTTTAATGGGGAAGGTGCGCGCAAACGAATGCTCGTGCCCTTCGAAAAGAACGTCGAGCTCCTCAACCGCTTTGCGAAGCCAGGGGTAGCCGTCATCGTTCTGCCCCTCGGGCATTACGGGGTAAATCGGAAAATGATATGTGCCGAATTTCCAGACCTTTTTGCTTGATTTTATATCTTCACACGCCCAGTCGGCGACTTCTTCGGGAGCATTTATGCCCATAACCGTAAAATGGGCGCAGCCGTAATCGAAGGAGTAATTCTCGGTTGTGTAGCCGTCGGGACCGTTGAGTGGATATGAGTGCTCAAACTGGCTGTCGAAGAAATCGGCGTGTTCAAGGTAAAACTTGCCGACAGGCTCGGGAAAATAGGTTAAAAAACCGCGGTTGTCGTGGTTGCCCGTAGTCATCATATAAGGAATGCTCTCGACAATGCCTTTTGTGCCGCTGAACATACCGTTCCACTGCAGGTCGTTCTGGCCGTTGTCGCAGTTGTCGCCTGCGGTGAGAATAAAGCGGGTGTCGGGGTTGAGCTCCAGCGCCTTTTTCAGAACGGAATTGAGAACTGAATAATCGGGAAGCTGAGTCGGTTCCCCTTTCTGGTGGTCGGTAATAATGATGAATTTAAAGCTTTCAAGATTTTCCGGCTCAGTCTCAAATGTGAACTCTTCGCTGCGGTTTTTATCATCGCCGACGGTGTATTTGTATTTTGTGCCGGGTTTGAGATTTTGCATAACCGCCCAGTGGTAACAGCTTTTGTCAATATCGCTTTCAATTTTTTTGCTCAGCGCCTTCCGGCTGTATTCACGGACGCCGTCGGAATAAACGATATAACCGCTGTCAACGTTTTCATCCGTGCGCCAGGAGACGCACATTGAGGTGCGGGCATCACCGCAGATGCTTAAAAATATGTGGTCCGGCTGTTCGGATGAACCCCTTTCGGGCTTATAAAAATCACCGTTTTTATCAATCAAAATTCAATCCTCCGTAAAAACAAAAGAGAGATATCGATAATATAATATTTTAATATTATTAAAGATTAATGTCAATAATAAACAATTTATAAAATAAATTTTAAGAAATAATCAACATTTCATATAAAATATTGAAAAAAACAGCGATTATGTGTATAATAGTTATGAGTAAAATACTATGGGGAGATATGTATATGAACCGGATTAAAAAATATATTTGCCTGTTTCTTGTTCTCACCCTTGCGGCGGGCTGCCTGCCGATGTGCGTTTTTGCGGCATCCGCCGATGACCTGACCGTCAGCCCCGCAGGCAAAATAACCGCCTGCAAAGCAGACGCATCGGGCGAACTTGTTATTCCCGAAAAGATTAACGGCAGAACAATT
Organism: Clostridiaceae bacterium; assembly: GCA_016288315.1. Lineage (GTDB taxonomy): Bacteria > Bacillota > Clostridia > Oscillospirales > Acutalibacteraceae > CAG-177. Next base: position 6,083 of record JAEEYU010000049.1, read on the forward strand.
ACAGCCATCGGTAAAGATGTTTTTAAAAACAGCAACATAAGCTCGGTTGAAATACCCGCTACGGTGACGAGAATTGAAGACCGCGCGTTTATGGGCAGCATGAACCTCAACACGGTTGTATTTCTCGGTGAGGATGTAGCGCTCGGCAACTCTGTTTTTGCGGAGTGCGGCAACCTTTCGCGCGTTACCCTGCCCTCAGGACTGACCGAAATAAAAGCAAACGACTTTTCACAGTGCCTTTCGCTCAGCGGAATCAGTCTGCCGTCAACGCTCACCGCAATCGGAGAGGGAGCATTTGAGGGCAGCGGACTTATGCAGGTTTCAATACCTGCAAGCGTTGAGACGATAGGCAAGAATGCCTTTGCGAACTGTGTGAACAACATGGCATTTTATGTTGAAAACAACAACCCGAATTACAAGAGAGATTCTCACTATGCTTTATACAGCCGCGACGGCTCGGAGCTTATTGCCTTCCCGATAAAGAGCGAGACCCGTTCATACACAATACCCGACGGAGTTACCGTCATAGGCGAGCTCGCCTTTGCCAAAAACACGACGCTTCAGCAGGTTACACTGCCATCAAGCGTCAGGGAAATAGGTCCGTATGCTTTTTCGGACTGCACGTCGCTGGCACACGCAAACCTCAACGCGGGGCTGGAGACGATAGGAACGCTCGCCTTTAAGAACTGCACGGCGCTCAAGGAAATCACCATCCCTTCAACCGTTACGGAGTTTGACAGCGCTTTTTACAACTGCGGACTTACCAATGTTATTCTTTCGGAAGGCGTAACGAAAATCAGCCGCGCCGCATTTGACATGTGCAGGGACCTCTCAAGTGTTTCAGTGCCCGAAAGTCTGACGACGGTTGAGGCGGGAGCGTTCAAGGACTGCTCCTCACTTACAAGTCTTGACATGCCCGCAAATGTCACAAGCATACACAAGAGCGCATTTCTCAACATCAAGAACAACATTGTTCTCTGTGTCGAAGACGGTTCATACGCCCTGCAGTTTGCTCAGGAAAACAGCATAATGTATGAAACGGGATTTTTCAGAATAGTCATAAATGCGACGGGCGGCGTTTTTGCCGACGGCAGCAAGATGAAGAGTCACAAATTCAGAGAGGGCGACGCAGTAAACATCACGCTTGAAACACCGACGAGGACTGGATACACATTTCTGCGTTGGTCATCTGATGAGTTACCCGAAACGATGCCGGATCACAGCATTAACATAAGCGCATCGTGGGAGAAAAACAGCTATACACTGACGACAGTGATTGACGGTGAAAGAACCGAATACACTTACGAATACGATGCCGCAATCAGCATTGAAAACCCAGACCCGCCCGAAGGTATGGCGTTTGCAAGATGGGCGCCTGCACTGCCGAAAACAATGCCCGCAAAGGACCTGACTGTTACGGCAAAATTCACGGTTATTACAAAAGTGTTCATTGAAAACAACAGCAAGCGTGAAAAGACGATTAACACGGGCGACATACTCCGTATGACTGCCGTTACGAGAAACCCCGTAAAGGACGGATATGTCAGGTGGAGCGCATCGACGGGTGAAACGAAGGATGGCAAGAGCTTCAGCATAGCCCCCGAAAAAGGAACGGTTACGGTAACTGCAACAGCGGTTGACGCAAACGGAAACCCCGTGCTTGACGACAGCGGAAACGAGATAACCGATACGGTCAAGGTTACGGTAAAATCGGGCCTCTGGCAGATTATTGTTTCATTTTTCAAAAACCTGTTCAAGATAGACAGGTCGGTATATCTGCCGTAATAACCAATAAACAGAATAATTAAACTCCGGCTGTCGGCAAACCGATAACCGGAGTTTTTTTTACTGTTTGTTTTTGTTTTTAAGGCGTTCGCACAGAGTTCTGTCGGGCACCGCCCACATTGTGTTGTAGGTGTGGTAAATGACCTTGCCGGGCTTTGCACCTGCGGGTTTCTTAAGCTCGCGCACCTCGGTGTAATCGACGGGAACTCTGGAGGAGTATCTGCCGCTGCTGTGCCAGGCGGCAAGCGCCGCTGCCTGGCGCACGGTTGTTTCGGGGATAATCTCGCCTTCGCCGCAGACAACGACGTGGGAGCCGGGCATTTTTGAAGCGTGGAACCAGGAGTCATCCTTGCGGGCGGTTCTGAAGGTCAGGGCATCGTTCTGGACATTGTTGCGCCCTACCAGTATTCTGTAGCCGTCGTCGGAGATATACTCGAGAGGAGGCATTGGCTTCGGGCGTTTGCCCTTCTCCTGCTTTGCTCTTCTGAGATAACCCGAATCATAAAGCTCCGCCCTTATTTCGCTGAGCTCCGTAAAACCCTCGGCGCGTTCAACGGAGTCAATAACACTTTCAAGGTAGGCAAGCTCCTGCTCGCCGTTTTCGATAAGCCCGCCGAGGAGCTGCTCCGCCGTTTTGAGTTTGCGGTATTCTTTGAAATATTTTTGTGCGTTTGCACCCGGTGAGAGTGCGGGATCGGCTTTTATTCTTATGTTTTCGCCCGTGTAGTAGTCGAGAACGTCATAGAAAGGAGCGCCTTTTGTCAGGGAATACTGATTTGCAAGAAGAAGCTCGCCGTATTTGCGGATTTCATCCTTGTTTTCGCATTCCTTCAATTCCGCTTTTTGCGTTTCAATCTTTCTTGACAGTCTTGCGACGGAATTGCCGAGGAGTTTGAGAAGGGATGAACTGCGCTGACGGGTGCGCTCGCGAAGATCCTTCTCATAATAAAACTCGTCGAGCATTTCGGAAAAGCCGCTCATCTTTACGCTCTCAACCGAGAAGCCGTATTGGGTTATATCGGTAAACGAAAAATCGAAGAGTTTGCCTTCATCCTTCTTGAGAATAAAGGGCGACGCATTGTTTTCAGCAAGTGAGTTTTTAAGAGTTTCAATCTTTGACAAAAGCTTTTGTTTGGCTGTTTCGGTAAGATATTCGACCTGACAGTCATCGGGACTTACGGAGAGCGCTATCTCCCTTGCGATAAGCGGGGACATACCCTCGACAGTTTCAAGCAGCGCCCCCGAAAGGCGTTTGCCGCCGAGTGAGAGGACGCTCTGACAAACCGCTTCTGCGCCGGTCTGCAGAATGTTAAGTTTATTCTGCGAAGGAGGAAGCTGATAAATTGTGCCGGGCAGAATCTGACGCACGGAGGACTGAGTCATATCTATTCTTTTGACGGAGTCAGTGACAAGTCCGTTCTCATTTACAAGAATGATATTGCTGTGCTTTGCCATAATTTCAACGGCAAGGGTGAAGGAGGTTTTGTCGCCTATTTCGTTTGTGCCTGCAAAATCGATAAAAACTATTCTGTCAAGCCCCTGCTGGCGGATATCTGTGATTACCGCTCCGCTGAGGTTTTTGCGAAGGAGCATACAGAGCATTGGCGGCTGTGCGGGGTTTTCGGGCGCATATTTTGTGAGGTGAAGACGCGGACAGTTTGCCGACGCGCTTAGCAAAAGACGCATTGAGCCCTCTCTTGTGCGCAGCAAAAACACCAGCTCGTCGCGTGACGGCTGGTAGATTTTATCCACTCTCGAACCGAGGACGGCGGCAGAGAGTTCATTTTTTAAAAAGTGAAGGGTTAATCCGTCAAGGGGCATTTATTTCACCTTAAATCCAAACTGTAGTCTGACAGGGCGCCGATTCAGGCGCAACAAGTGTGTTTACACCGAATTTTTGTTTAATTGCATCGGCTAAAACTTCGACAACGGGAATCTCCGTTTCAAAGTGGCCTGCGGCGATTATGCTTATTCCTTCGGTTATTCCGTCAAGAAAATCGTGATGGTCGGCATCGCCGGTTATAAGCAAATCGCAGCCGTGCTCTGCGCAAAGGGATGAAAAGTCACAGCCCGCTCCGCCGCAGACGGCAACTTTTTTTACGGGCTTGCCGCAGTCGGAATAGCGGACGGCAGTTCCGAGTGCTTTTGCGACCTGCGCCGCTGTTTCGCCGATTTCGTGAGGCTCGGGATATTCATAAACACGCACCATTGACGCTTCGCCCTGTGCGGTGAGCGGTGCGCATTTGCCGAAGCCGAGCTTTGCGGTGAGGGCATCGTTGACGCCGCCGTCGGCAATATCGAGGGAGGTATGGGCGCAGATTGCGCTGAGGCCGGCGTTTGCGAGCATATAGGCGGGGTCAGTGCTCATAAGCCGTTTTCTCGGTCTGAAAATGACGGGATGATGACTGACGACGAGCTGTGCGCCGTTCTCGCGGGCAAAGGCGACGACATCTGCCGTAATGTCTAAGGCGAGGACGACGGTTGTTACCTCCTGCTCAAAGCTGCCTGCGGCAATGCCGCTGTTATCCCATTCGCTCTGTGATTCAAACGGCGCTATTGAGTTGATAAAATCATAAATATCTTTAACCGTCGGCATTTTCAAGCATCCTTTCAATATCTTCAAGCGCTTCGCTCAGCGACTTTGATTCAAGCGAAAAATCTTCGTTATTTTTTATTCCTTCAAGTCTCTTTTTAAGGCGGAGAGACTGTTTTTCAACATACGAGCGGGCGAGATTATCTGTTGTGACAGGGAGTTTACCGCAGTAATAATACCCGGGCGGAAAAGATTGCCGTTCGCCTGTATAATAAGCGGAAAGAGCAATATAAGCCCTGCCCGAATCTTCGCAGACGGACTCTTTTTCGATTGTAAAGCCGTTTTCGGCAAAATACCTTCTGAGGTCTTCCGCGTGCGACATCGGCTGGCAGACAAGGTGCTTGCACGCATTTTTAAGCCAGGGCGTTTCGGAAATAATCCTGACCATAAGCTCGCCGCCCATACCGCACAAAACTATGTCATCTGCATCTTTTTCGCCTATATTCCACAGCCCGTCGGAAAGGCGCAGGGTGATTTTATTTTCAAGCCCGTAAGCGCTGACTGTTTTTGCGGCGTTTTCAAGAGGACCTTCGCCTATATCGGAAGCTACGGCTTCGGGGCAGACGCCGTTCAATATAAGATAAGACGGCAGATATGCGTGATCGGTGCCGACATCACACACGGTTTTGCCGCACCGCACCATATCCGCCGCCATCTGCAATCTCGGTGAAAGTTTAAGCATTACCGGCTAAGAAGCTGTTGATATTTGCGATAAGTTCATCGGCATCAACACCGTGAACTGCGCACGCCTGCTCCACTGTTTCGCTCCTTGCGGAGGGGCAGCCGAGGCAGTGCATACCCATTTCAAGAAAGAAAGGTGCAACTTCCATATTTGCATCGAGAACATCGCCGATAGTCATATCTTTGCTGATTTCCATTTATGCTGTCTCCTTTTTTTATTTTTTTATATTATAACATACAATCAATACAATATCAATGTTTATTAAGTTGACTTTTAGAGGTTTAAATAGTAAACTTTTGTGTAAATAATTCAACGGAGGAAAAAATGAAGAGGTTTGATGTAATTGTTGCAGGCGGCTGCGCTTCGGGACTTGCTGCCGCAATAAACGCGCACAGGCAATACCCCCTGCTCAGTATTGCTGTAATCGAAAAGCTGCCGAGAACCGGCAAGAAGATTCTCGCAACGGGCAACGGCAGATGCAATCTTTCAAACACCGGCATCGGCAACGGTTTTAAATCATTATATACAAACAAAGATTTTGCCGGACATGCGCTCAACATATACTCCGTTGAAGATACTCTTGTTTTTTTTATGTCGCTCGGGCTTAAAACATACACCGACGGCGAGGGGAGAATCTACCCCCTTTCCAACACTGCGGCAAGCGTTGTTGATGCGCTGCGCTTTAATCTTGACGGAATTGAAGTTATTAACGGCATTGCGGTAACAGACGTTAAAAAGCAGGGTGAGGATTTTGTTCTCAACGGCGAATACGCCTGCAGAAAGCTCATTATTGCGACGGGCGGAAAAGCGTCGCCTTCGCAGGGCTCGGACGGCAGCGGATACGCTCTTGCAAAAATGCTCGGGCACACTGTTACGCCTCTTTGCCCCGCTCTTGTTCCGCTTAAAGCCGATTCTTCAATAACGAAAGCGCTCAAGGGTGTCCGCATCCACAGCGCAACCGTAGGTCTTTATAAAAACGATAAGTGCATCGGTTCATCCTGTGGGGAGATTTTATTCACCGACGGCGGTATTTCGGGCATAGCCGCAATGGAGGTTGCCGCCTGTTATGAAAAGAACAGAGAAAACGGCAGGGATATTTATGCGGTGATTGACCTTGCCCCCGGTCTTGGCAGCGATGAAATATGCAGTCTGATTGACGCAATCTGTAAAGAAAACAGGCGTGATTGTGACGCTCTTCTGACCGGGATTCTGCCGAAAGCGGCGGGTATAGCCGTTTTAAAGGCAAGCGGTGTTTACGATGCCGGCAAAGAAATCAAGACGCTCGGCGAAAAAGAAATAAAGCTTATTGAAAACACAATTCACAATTTCAGAATAAAGGTTACGGGCACAAAGGGATTTGACTGCGC
>JAEEYU010000050.1 GCA_016288315.1 Clostridiaceae bacterium
CATTGACGCGCTGCGTTTTACCAATGAGGAAATCGGCTCGGCTGTCAGCATAATCTTCGCCGCCGTCAGCGCCCTTGCCGCCTACTGGAAAAACAACTCCTTCACCTCGGCAGCCCTTGAGGCAGACAGAATCCTCGCTCAACTCAGAGCGGATGACGGCAGAAGATAAAAAGCAAACGCGGCTATTTGCCTATTGACTGAGTAGGTTTTAAATGATATAATAACCCGACTTTATTTTGAAAGAGGATAAAATGGCAGAATATATCATTAGAGAAACCGAAGATTTTCTTGCGCTCTCCACTCTTTTCAATGAGAGCGGAATGGGCGTCAGAATAGAGGAGCGTATGCCCGAAAGAGTGTTGAAGATGTGGCGTATGGACGACCCCGAAACAGGCGAGCTTATGGCGGCGTCAACCCTCGAAATACGCGACGGCGTCTATTCGCTGGGCGACATCGCCGTGCGTGCCGACCTGCACCGCAGGGGCTACGGCACTGTTATGCAGAAGGTCGTCTTCGACGAGGCAAAAAAACACGGCATAAAAGAGCTCTGGGCGTGCGCAAAGGAGCCCGCCTACTACCTTCGCAGCGGCTGGGAGAAAATGGTGTGGGATGAATCGCCCAACATTGCGGTTTACTGCACCTCCTGCGGCAAAAGGGGCACTCTTTGCCACCCCGAAATAATGAGATACACTTTAAAGGATGAGTAAAATGAAGGCGGATCTGCTTTTTAAAGAATTTGACTCGGATGAGCCGCAGACCTCCCCTGCCGTTTACGAGCTCAATATCATAAGCGGCGGCGGCCGTCTCTACGGCTACCTCCTGACTCCCGACAGGCGCATCCCCGCGCCCTACCCCGCCGTGATTATGTCGCACGGCTTCCCCGGCTACACCACAAACAATGACCTCGAGCTCGCTCTCATGCGCGCCGGCTGCGTTGTTATTCACATGAATCACAGAGGCGCCTGGGGCAGTGAGGGCGAATATCTTTTCACCAACTTAAAAGATGACCTGACAAACATAGCCAAGTGGGCAAGGTGCTCCGCCGCCGCAGAAAAGTTCGGCATTGATGCCGGAAATATCTTCCTCGCCGGTCACAGTATGGGCGGTCAGACGGTTCTCAACGCCGCAAAGGAGCTGCCTTTCATAAGGGGAGTTGCCGCCCTTGCCGCCTACGACATCGGCGCGGCGCTTAAAAACGGTATGGAGAAGGAGCTCTTCCTTATGATTGAAACGGAGGGGCAGTGCCTCAATATGACATCTGCCGCCCGCGTCTATGAAAACGCCGTTGACAATGCGGAGGAGCTTAGCGTCCTTAACGGTTATGAAAAGCTCGACGGGCAGAACGTTCTTTTTGTTGAGGCCCGGTTCGACACCGTCGCCCCCGCCGCTCTTATGATGCGCCCCCTCGCCGAAAAACTGAAAACTCTGTCGGGCAGCACGGAATACTGCACCATAGCAAGCGGTCACAGCTTCGCAGGCCAGCGTATGAAGCTCGCCCGGATTCTCGGCGCCTGGATAGAAAAAACCCAGAAAATATAAAAATACCCGCAGAGGTGATGAACGTCGCCCTGCGGGTTTTTCGCAATTAATGTCAATCTTTTAAAACAGCTTTTTGTCAAGACCCCTCTTGAGAATAACGAAGCAGAGAATCGTGCCGAGGGTCAGCATTACGGCAAGCTCGCCGAGTGCAACCAAACCGCCCTGGGTTGCAAAGCCAACCATTGTAAACGGCCCGTCAATAAAGAAATGCTCTATCTCCCAGCCGATTATAACGCCGTTCCAGACTGCGGGCATAATCATCGCAAAAAGGGGATATTTCCCGATTCTGACGTTTCTCATAAGCCACATGCAGACCGTGGCGCCCAGCGTTGCCGCCGAGCCGAAAATCATATCAAGCGGCAGCCCCGAACCTATGCTGTAAATGTTTGCGATTATGCAACCGATTGTGAGTCCGGGAATTGCGGCGGGTGTGAAGAGCGCAAGTGTGTTGAGCGCTTCGGACACCCTGAACTGAACCGCCATTGTTGCGGTGCCGGGCAGAATAAAATTCTGCGCATAGGTCAGCCCCGCATAGAGCGCGGCTATCATCGCCCCCGTTACAATGTAACGCAGGGACTTCTGTGTGTTTTCCATTTTCTTTTTCTCCTTAGTTTTGTTTCGGCGCCGTTGCGGCGCCGGTCAGGATGGTTTCGAACTGACCTTTTATATAAACGCAACTTCGTGGGGAATTACAGACCGAGAATCAAAGCAAAATCTTTTGGCGTAACGCCGGGAAGCACAGCGGAAACATCAGCTTTTTCCGCCGCAGCCAGAACACTTTCATAGTTGTATCCGACTCCCGTCATTGCCGCTTCGAGAGCGGAGACGTCGCCTGCCGGAAAATAGTCGCCGTAAAGGCGTAAACCGGCAATTACCGAGTTTTCTATTCTCAGGTTTGCGTCGTAGCAGCCCGAGGGCAGACGCTTTTCGTTTCGCAGGTTGAACGCCCTTTTGCTGTCATAATTCCATCCGTCCGTGCGGTATTTTTCATCCGCAAGGGCATTTACCTGCGCCGTTTCATCGGGTGATAATGTGTATATCTCCCCTCCCGTCAGGGCTTTTATATCTTCAAAAAACTCTGTCATAAACTCCTGCGCCGTGCGGGGGGAATCAAGCAGAGAAGCAATGTTCGCAACCCTTGAGCGCACGCTCTTTATTCCCTTGCTCTCGATTTTAAGGGCGCTGACGTTGAGGGCTCCCTCGAGCAGCGAGAGGTCTGCGCTGTAAAGCAGGGTGCCGTGGTGCAGTGTTCTGCCGTTTTTTACGCACTGTGCGGCGCCGGAGATTTTTCCGCCGCCCGCGACAATGTCGTTCCTGCCCGAGAGCGAAGCGTCTGTGCCGTATTTTTTCAGCGTCTCAATTACGGGAGCGCTGAAATAAGCGTAATCGTTCTGATGAGCGGTGCCGTTTTCAATAAAGGTGTAGTTAATGTTGCCCTCGTCGTGAAAAACCGCTCCGCCGCCCGTCAGTCTGCGCACAACCGCAACTCCGTTTTCACGCACAAAGGCGGCGTTTATCTCGGCGGCAGTGTTCTGGTTGAGCCCGACAATCACGCTCTTCGAGTTGCGCCAAAGCATAAAAAAGCTCCCGCTCTTTCTGCAAAGAAGATACTCCTCAAGCGCCAGGTTGAAATACGGGTCGGTGCCCGTGTGAAATATGAGCTTTAACGTCTCAGGCATTGTCATACTCCGACTGCAGCCAGGCGGACGCCTCCTTCGCGCCCTCCTCGTCGGGAGAAAATGTTCTCTCGGTTATGATTGCGCTGTCAGTTTTGTCATAGGCGTAGCAGCCGAACCAGTAAGATGCGACTATGCCGGTGATTGCTTTTTTCGCCTTGCCGCCGTCTTCTGTCATCTCCTCGATTCTGAGCTTGAATCTGTAGCGGAAGATGTCGGCGAAAATGCCCGTCGTTCCGTTTTTTGCGGGGAGCGAGCCGGTGTATTCATTGTCCCTTCCGCCGATGTTAAACGAGCCCGAGAGGTATTTGAAATCTATAATGTGAACGCTTTCCATACTGTTCTCCTGTGTCAGAATCTTGCCCGCAGCTCTATCACCCTGCCGATAATGCGCACAGGCAGTGATTCAACCTGCTCCGGCGTAAAAACAAGCGGCTCGTATGCGGGGTTGAGCGCCGTCAGGGTAAGTGTTCCGTTTTTGGTGTCGGCTATTTTTACCGTCGCCTCGTCCGGTCCCACAAGGGCAACGCAGACACTGCCGTCGGCAACGGCGTTTGTTCGGCGGACTATTACCGTGTCGCCGTCAGCAAAGCGGGGCTCCATACTGTCGCCTCTTATGCGCAGGGCAAAAAGCTCCTCGACGGGGCAGGTGATTGTGCCCATGCTCTCATAGCCGAGCACCTGCTGAGACGCTTCGTTCGGTCTGCCTGCGCGCACATAGCCGAGCACGGGGATTTTTGCCGTCTCGTCCGCCGAGCCGAGCAGGCGGTCCGCACTTACTCCCAGTGCCGCCGACAGGCGAAGCAGGGAGTTTTTGTCGGGGCAGGTTCTGCCCTTTTCCCACTGGCTTACTGCGGTCTGGTGCACGCCCACAAGGTCTGCGAGCTTCTGCTGTGAAAGCCCGCGTTCAATCCTGCATTCTCTTATGGGATTCAAACGGATTCCTTCTTTATAATAAAGATTGCCTTGATATTATGAGTGATTCTATTGATTTTGTCAAGAGCGTTTTTCGCCCTTCCTCATTTTGCATTTTGAACAATTACGGAGCTGTAAATTTGAGTGCTTTACACAAAACTTCTTTTGCAATATTGAAAAATAAAAACCGTTGTATTATACTGCTTTAATATATTATATAGGTAAATTTACCGGGAAGGAGGCCGCAATGGGCTTTTCGGATATTTTCAAAGAAGATTTCGCCCTGTGGCAGTATCTCGATTTCTTTATAAGAATCCTCGTCGCCTGCGTGTGCGGCGCGGCAATAGGTTTTGAAAGAAGCAAACGCCTCAAAAATGCAGGTCTGCGCACTCATATTATGGTTTGCTGCGCCTCGGCGCTTATGATGATTGTCTCAAAGCACGGCTTTACCGACATAGCTCACGGAGCCGACCCCGCCCGTATTGCGGCGCAGGTAGTCAGCGGCATAAGCTTTCTGGGCGCGGGCGTAATATTCAAGCACGGCGCGAGCATAAAAGGCCTTACCACCGCGGCGGGCATCTGGGCAACGGCGGGCATCGGCCTTGCAATAGGCGCAGGCATGTATGGCATCGGTCTTTTCGGCATGATTGTTGTCGTCGTCATCCAGTTCGTCATGCACAAGTTCAAATTCGGCATCGAGTCCTGGACCGACAACAAGCTCGATTTCAACGTTCAGGAGGACGGCACCTTCCAGAAGGAGTTTCTCGCCCGTCTCGAAAGCTGGAACACCCAGCTTGAAGAAATCGACATCGACAATGCCGGCGACAGCACCGACGGTCAGTTCCATTACACCGTGGTAATCAAAACCCCCTCCGACTTCCCGATTGATGACATCGTCCAGTTTTTCGCAAACGATGCAAGAATCATCCGCTTCAGCGTAATCCCCAACGTTTGATTCAATTATTTTTACAATCCGGAAAATAATAAAAACAAAGCAAAAAAATATTTGACAAAACAATAAAGATGGTTTATTATAACTAAGCCAAAGCAAAAGCTTTGCATAATAATTTAATATTCCAATGGCTTTGACGAAGAGTGATTGCATTTGCGGTCTTAAGAGAGGCAGCGGTTGGTGCGAGCTGCCGGCGCGCGGTGTAAATCTGTAGCTTCCGAGCCGGGAGGAAGAAAACCTCAGGGTAAGTAGAACCTCCCCGTGACTGCTGCGTAAATGCATACGGCTTGTCAGAGCCTGAGTGGTGTGAAAACACAATTTGAGTGGTACCGCGGGTATTGATTTTTATACTCGTCTCAAAGTTCAAGTTTAACTTTGGGGCGGGTTTTTTTCGGCCCCGGAACGGAGGTAATCCCTATGCAAATCAACAACCTTGACATGAAGATTCACGAGATGGCGGCAAGAATCCGCGAGCTGCGCGAGGTCGAAGGCATTTCCGTTGAGGAGATGGCTGTCCAGACGGGCGTGACCGTTGACGAATACCTCGCCTGCGAAAGAGGAGAGAGCGACCTCAACTTCGCCTTCCTTTACAGATGCGCGAGCGCCTTCCGCATTGACGTCACCAACCTTATCGAGGGCAAGACTCCCAAGCTTTTTTCATATTTCGTCACCCGCAAGGGCGAAGCGCCCAGAATTTCCGACGCTCACGGTATGACCTACTACAATATGGCATACGGCTTCAAAAACAGAATTTCCGAGCCGCTTTACGTCATCAGCAAATACAGCGAGGAAGCCCTTTCAAAGCCGATTGAGCTCACCACGCACGCAGGTCAGGAAATCGACATCGTCATTGACGGTCAGCTTGAGGTTCAGGTCGGCAGCCACAGCGAGATTCTCAGCTCTGGCGACAGCATCTATTTTGACTCGGGCAAGCCCCACGGCGAAAGAGCCGTAGGCGGCAGGGACTGCAGCTTCTACGCCATCGTTCTCAATCCGTCCGGCGAACCGATTCCCGAGCTCCAGCCCGCAAAAAGAGTCGGCGCCCCCCAGATGAAGCACATCCGCGACACAAAAGACCGCATCTATAAGCGCTTCATCGACACCGTCGAGGATGAAAACGGCACTCCCGTTTCCGTCACCTTCAAAAACGAGGAACATTTCAACTACGCCTTCGATATTATTGACGAGATAGCCGAAAAAGACCCCGACAAAATTGCGATGGTCTATGTCTCAAAAGATAAAATTCCCACAAGATTCACCTGGAAAGAGATAAAGCAGCACACAAACCGCTGCGTAAACTACTTCCTCTCGCTCGGCATAAAGAGGGGCGACAGGGTTATGCTCGTTCTCAAGCGCAACTACCAGTTCTGGTTCGCCACCCTTGCGCTTGAAAAAATCGGAGCTGTTTCAATTCCCGCCACCTTCCAGCTTCTTCCGCACGACTACGAATACAGGTTCAGATTCGCGGGCGTCACAACAATTATCTGCACAGCCGACGGCGAAGAAATCTGCCCCAACGTCGAAGAGGCGCTCAAAAGCTACGACGGAATGGTAAACAAGCTCATCGTAAACGGTCAGAGAGAGGGCTGGCGCGACTTCAACGAGGAGTATATGCGCTTTTCAACCCACTACGCAAGGCCTGCGGACGCTCCCGGCGGAGACGACTATATGCTTATGTATTTCACCTCCGGCACGTCGGGCTTCCCGAAGCTTGCGGTTCACAGCTACAAATACCCGCTCGGTCAGTTCCATACGGCAAAATACTGGCACGATGTTGACCCCGACGGTCTGCACCTGAGCTATTCGGATACCGGCTGGGCAAAGGCGGCTTGGGGCAAGCTCTACGGCCAGTGGATGTGCGAAACGGCTCTGTTCGTCTATGACGAAATCCGCTTCCACGCCGAGGATATTCTGCCGATGTTCAAAGAATATAACATCACAACCTTCTGCGCTCCTCCCACCCTCCTGCGTATGCTGGTGCGTCAGGACATCACAAAATACGACCTGTCGTCAATCCAGCACATGACTACGGCGGGCGAGGCGCTCAACCCCGAGGTTTACAGATTGTTCGAGCAGGCGACGGGGCTGCAGATACTCGAGGGCTTCGGTCAGACGGAAACCGCTCTCATCTGCGGCAATATGAGAGGCGCCGAGCATAAAATCGGCTCAATGGGCAAACCCGCGCCCATCTATGACGTCAGAATCCTCGACCCCGACGACAAGCCCCTCCCCGCAGGCGAAACGGGCGAAATCTGCATTAACATCAAAAACGGCCTTCCCTACGGCCTTGCAGTGTGCTACTACAAGGATGAGGAAAAGACAGCCGAAACCTGGCGCAACGGCTGGTATCACACCGGCGACACGGCTTATATGGATGAAGACGGCTTCTTCTTCTACGTCGGCAGAGTTGACGATGTCATCAAATCCTCCGGCTACCGCATAGGCCCGTTCGAGATTGAAAGCGTCATTATGGAGCTGCCCTATGTTCTCGAGTGCGGCGTCTCCGCCGCTCCCGACGAGGTCAGGGGTCAGATAGTCAAGGCGTCAATAGTGCTCACCAAGGGCACAGAAGGCACCGAAGAGCTCAAAAAAGAGATTCAGGACTACGTCAAGGCGCACACCGCACCCTACAAATACCCCCGTCTTGTCGTCTTCCGCGACTCCCTCCCCAAGAGCATCAGCGGCAAAATCCAGCGCAGCAAACTTTAATCCGCACCGCTCCGCCTTCAATATAACAATACGGCAGCTTTTAAATGAAATATCTGTCAGGGTCTGATGTAAACAGCATCAGACCCTTTTTCAATTTGCGAAAATGTAATGCAATAATATCAGCGGGATGTCACCATCCCGCCGATTAAATTTATCCTCTTTCACTTTTTCACGCCTCGGCAGACGTTCCGTCTGTCTCTTCCGTCACTGGCGCTCTTCCTCCGGGGGCAAAGCCGCCGTTCTCATCGGGCGGCATTTTACCGAATCCGCCGTTTTCACCCTGCGGTCTGCTGCCGAGGTTTCCTCCCCCGAAACCGCCGTTCCCGAAGCCCCGCATTCCGCCGCCGAACTGATTTGTGATTTCGGTTATCTGCGTGCCGTTGAGCCAAATCTCGCCGCCGTTAATCTCCGCCTTGCCGTCATAATCAAAGCCCGATTGTGCGGTAATCGTTGTTTTGCCTCCGTTTATTGTGATGTTGCCGTTTGAGTCAATGGCATCAGTGTCGCCTGCGCCCATTGTTATTGTTATTTCGCCGCCGTTTATTTCAACCGCCGGGGTGATTCCCTCTGTTTTCTGTGCGGCGTTTATTCCATCGTCGCTTGCCGTGATTTTCACGTTGCCGTCGTTGATTGTAACGAGCGTGCCCTCGATTCCCTCGTGGGCGGTGATGTCAAACGTGCCGCCGTTGATTGTCACGCTGCTGTCGGCGTGAATGCCGTCATCCTCCGATTTCACCGTCACAGAGCCGGAATTGATTTCAATGTCGCCGTTCGAGTGCAGACCGTCTCCGCCTGCGGTAATGTCAAATGTGCCTGCGTTGACCGTGAGGGCGTCGCTGCCCGTCAGAGCATTGTTTTTGCAGTTTACAACCAGGTCTGCATTTTCAATCGTAAGAGAGTCTTTGCTTTTGATTGCGTTGGAATAATTGCCGTTTACCGTCAGCTTTCCGCCGCCCGTCAGAATCAGGTCGGATTTTGAGAATACACAGGCGTCCGGCTCCTCTTTTTCTTTGTCGGAGTAACTGCCGCCGTAGTCATATTCCTCAGCGTCGGCAAGCTCGTTTTCCGTGCCGTCTGCAATTTTCAGCGTTACCGTCCCCGCGCTCACAACGTTTATCGCAGAAGAATCCGGGGATGTGATTTTCACTCCGCCGAGCGTCAGCGTTACATCCTCATCACCTGCGTCAACCGTGATTTTTCCTTCGCTCAGCTCTCCGCTCAATGAATATGAACCGCCGCCGCTTATGATAATGTTTCCGTTTTCATAAACCGCTCCGCTGCCCGTTATCTGAGCCGATGAGCCCTTGAGCGTTATCTGCGCCGCCGTGTTTTCATCTGCGGCGGCCGCCGTCTGCGCGTTTGTCTGCGCCGAAGCCGTCTGCTGTTTTTTGCCCGACGCAGAGCATCCTGCAAGAATCCCCGCCAGAATTGAAAGGGCAATAACAATAATCAATGTTTTGTAAATGGTTTTCATATTAATCCTCCTTACAGCCGCATTTTGCGGCTTTTTTGTTTGGCGTTATGATAACCCGCAAACCTAAAGGGGAGTTAAAGAAAAAAAGTTTTTTCCTTTAGGTTCTCTTTAAGATGCGGAGTTATACTGCAGTCAGAAGAAAGGAGGGTCCGTTATGAAACCACAGGTTCAGACCTGCTTTAAAAGATATGAGAAAAAGTATTTTCTCACCCCGCAGCAATATGAATTGTTTAAAGAAAAGATTAATCCTTATGTAAAGGCGGACGACTACGGCAATTATACATTATGTAATATTTATTACGACACCGACGATTATTCGCTGATAAGGGAATCACTTGAAAAACCTGTTTACAAAGAGAAGCTGCGGGTCCGCAGCTACGGCGTGCCCGGTGCGGATGACACTGTGTTTGCCGAAATCAAGAAAAAATACGACGGCGTCGTCTATAAAAGAAGGGCGGCAATGTCCGAGAAAACCGCGCTGGAGTTCTTAGGCAAAACGGCGGCGGGCTCAGGAACAAGCCAGATTGAAAAGGAGCTTGCCTATTTTCAGCTCCTGCGCCGCACTTCTCCCAAAGCTTTTATAGCTTATGACCGCGAGGCGCTGCAGTCAACCGTAAATCCGGGACTGCGCATTACCTTCGACACAAACCTGCGCTTCCGCCTTGACCGCCTGCGCCTGAGCGACGGTGACGACGGGCTCCCGCTTCTTGCTGGCGGCGTTATTCTTATGGAAATCAAAATCCCCGACGCCTGCCCGCTCCGGCTTTGCAGAATACTCAGCGGGCTTGAAATCAGACCAGTTTCGTTTTCAAAATACGGAACCTGCTACAAAAACCATATATTACCTTACAAAAAGGAGATGCTTATAAGTGCCTGACTCATTATTTGATTTTTCTTCAATCATTACCTCAACCATTACATTAAAAACCTTTCTTATCTGCACGGCGGTGTCGCTTGTTCTGGGAATCCTCACCGCCCTCGTCAGTATGTTCCGCAACCGCGTTTCTAAAAGCTTTGCCCTGACTCTCGCCCTTCTGCCCGTGATTGTCCAGACCGTCATTATGCTCGTCAACGGCAACATCGGGGCGGGCGTTGCGGTGGCGGGTGCGTTTTCGCTCGTCCGTTTCCGCTCCGCGCCGGGCTCGGCAAAGGAGATTGCCGCGATTTTTCTCGCCATGGCAATCGGTCTTGCAACCGGTATGGGCTATGTCACCCTCGCCGCTGTGTTCTTTGCAATAACCGCCGCCTGTATGCTCATCCTCGGAGCCGTCGGTTTCGGCAGCCCCGCCTCCTCCCTTCGCACGCTTAAAATCACAATACCCGAAAGTCTCGATTACGACGGCGTGTTTGACGACCTTTTCTCTCAATACACCGACAAAGCGGAGCTTCAGAAGGTCAAAACAACAAATATGGGCACAATGTTCGAGCTGCAGTATGAGATTCTTTTAAAAGGCGCCGAGGTTCCCAAAAAATTCATTGACGATATCCGCACAAGAAACGGCAACCTCAACATAACCTGCAGCAAAACAGCGGAGAAGGAAGCGCTTTAAACCGTTGATTTTGTCCGCGTTCTGAATTATAATTACATCCGGTGGTGATAAATATGAAACTGCTTATAGCGGAGGACGAGCCCGACCTTGCAGAGGCGCTCACCGTATTTTTTGAAAAAAATCAGTTCACTGTGGATACCGTCAACGACGGGCTCTCCGCCTATGAATATGCGGGGGCAGATGATTACGACGCAATTATTCTTGATATAATGATGCCCAAAATGGACGGCATTGAGGTTCTGCGCCGCATCCGTGCGGACGGCTGCAGAACTCCCGTAATGATGCTCACCGCCAAGGCGGAAAAGGATGACAGAATTACGGGCTTTGACACCGGAGCGGACGACTACCTGCCTAAACCGTTTGAAACGGATGAGCTTCTCAGCCGCGTGCGGGCAATGCTGCGAAGGCGCGAAAACTATCAGCCCGGCGTTCTCACCTGCGGCGACCTTTCACTTAACCAGTCGGGCGATGTTCTCGCCTGTCTGACAGGCAAATCCGTGCGCCTGAGCGGCAGGGAATTTCAGGTAATGGAGCTGTTTATGAACGCTCCGGGAACCGTCTTTTCCGCCGATAAAATCATGGAGAGAGTCTGGGGCTGGGATTCCGACGCCGAGATAAACGTCGTCTGGGTGCATATTTCCAACCTGCGCAAAAAACTCAGGTCAATCGGCTCAAAGGTCACAATTCACGCAAACCGCGGGCTGGGCTACATTCTGGAGGCGGAAAATGATTAAACGGCTGCGAAAAAAGTTTATTCTTATCTCTATTGTCACCGTAACATCCGTTCTTCTCCTGCTTTTTGCGGGCGTGAACATCGTCAACCTCGTTTCTGTCAGGTCAAAGCTTGACAAAACAATAAATATGATAACCGAAAACAGCGGCAAAATGCCCGAACCCGCAAAATCGGCGGATCATCCCGGTTTCGGTCAGAGACCTTTCAATCCCGTAAACGGAGAGCGCTTTGACAAAGAGACCCCCTTCCAGACAAGATTTTTCGTCGTCTGGTTCGATGAAGATGAAAACGTAACGAATTACAACCTCGACAAAATCGCCGCCGTTGAAACGGATGAGATTGACGACTTCGCCGAGACCGCCGCAGAGCACGGCGAGGGCTCCGGCTTCGACTCGGGCTACCTCTTCAGAGTTGTAAAACAGGATGATTCAACCTATATGGCGGTTTTTCTCGACTGTCACAAAGAGACAAGCTCCGTTGTCACCCTCGCGGCAGTCTCCGCCGCCGTCACGCTCTTCTGCATAATTCTCATCTGCATAATAATCGTGCTGCTCTCCGGCAGGGCGGTCCGCCCCGTCATTGAAAGCGACACAAAACAAAAACAGTTCATAACCGATGCGGGGCACGAGCTCAAAACGCCCATAACCGTCATCAGCACCTGCCTGAGCGTGCTCGAAATGGAGGTCGGCAAACAGAAATGGATTGACAAAGCCGCCGCGCAGACAGACAAACTCAAAAACCTTGTCAACTCGCTCGTCACCCTCTCAAAATCGGATGAGGGCAGTCAGCCGGCAAAGCTCAGTTTTGATATAAGCACCGCCGTCTGCGAAACGGCGGAGTCCTTCTCTGATTTTGCCGGGCAGAAAGGGCACCCGATTGTCAGCGATATTGAGCCCTCCGTCCCCTTCTGCGGCGATGAGTTTTCAGTGCGCCGGCTCGTTTCAATTCTTATTGACAACGCCGTCAAGTATTCCTCCGACGGCAGCGAAATCGCCCTGTCGCTTAAAAAGCACAAAAAAGGCGTTCTCATCACCGTCTCAAACAGGTGCGAAAACATAAACGCCGAAGAACTGCCGAAGCTCTTCGACCGCTTCTACCGGGCAGACAAATCACGCAACTCCTCCTCGGGCGGCTTCGGTCTCGGTCTTTCAATTGCCCGCTCCGTCTGCGAGAGCCATAAGGGCTTTATCAGAGCGGAAACGCCCGACGGCACAACAATCGTTTTCACGGCTTACCTCGGCAGTTTTTAACCTGATATAAACACGGAAGAACCGCCTGCGGACAATCCGCAGGCGGTTCCTGTTATGATATGAGTTTCAGTCGATGATTGCAAGAATGTCTTTCTTCGGTCTGTAACCGATAACGCTGTTTACCGCATTGCCGTCCTTGAAATATACAAGCATCGGTATGCTCGACACGCCGAATTTGTTTGCCAGCGCGGGCTCGTCGTCAACGTTTACCTTGCCCACCTTAATGTCGCTTCTCTCTTGTGCTATTTCGGCAACAACGGGGGCGAGCATCGTGCACGGACCGCACCAGGTTGCAAAGAAATCGATAAGAACGGGTTTTTCGGAATTGAGAACTTCCTCTTCAAAATTGTCGGTTGTGATTTTAATTTCAGCCATTTCAGTTATCCTCCTTCAGTGATTTATAATAGAGCATGCAGTGGCAGAATCCCTCAAACTCCGGGTCCTTTATCTGGTCGCGGAATTCCTTGCACATGCACTTCGTATCGGGCGTCTGCTCGCGCCTGCAGGGGCAGTAGCCTCCCGTGCGCTCAAGCCCTTCTTTAACTACTTTTACTACCTCTTCATTGGGGTTGAGAGTGATTTTCATAATCTTTCTCCTTTACCTGTCAATAAACGTCTTTGCAAAATCCGCAGCCGCCTTGATATCCTTCGCGTCGGGTCTGCCCTTGTGCAGCCCCCTGAACTCGCCGCGGCAGTGGAATTCCCTTTCATCAACGGGTATTCCCGCCTTGTCCGCCTGAACCTTGACCTTTTTTCTCGTGGAGTTGAGCATGGCGGCGGAGCCGAAGTTCACTATCTTTCCTACTTTGTTTTTGTCGAGCGATGCAACAAAGGCGCTCACCTCGGGGTCAATGCCGAATGCGTAGTATGAGTTGCCGAGAAACAGGATGTCAACCTCCTCGCTTACCGGCTCGCTTATCGGCAGCGCCTCAACGCCCAGCGCCTGAGCGACGGCGTTTGCAAGCTTTTCGGTGTTGCCCGTTTTTGTATAATATCTTACAGCATATTTCATAATCTTTTCTCCATATCTCAGAGGGCTCTGAATTTGTCGGCGTGCCTGTATTCATCCTTCATAAGCCCCTCAATTTCAGGGTATGTTTCGCCGACATACGGGCGGTAGCCGTTGCCGCCGAAAACCTCACCCTTTGCTATTCCGAAATGAACGAGCTTTTTCGGCAGAATTCTGTAAACAACCCCCAGCGCCTTTGCCTGAAACGCTTTCGGCTCAAGCTTTTCGCCGGTGTATTTTGCAATCACCGCCGCGTGACGGCCTTCATCCTTCGCCGCCTCGAGGTATGCCTCTTTACAGGCGGGGTTCTTCGTTATCGAGGCAAAGGTGCGATACATAACAACCGCATTCAGCTCGCCCTGCTGAAAGCCGAGAAACGCTTTTTTATCGTTTTCGTTCATGGCTTTTCCCTTTTATTTAAGCAGGTCTTCAACCGCTTTCCTGACTTCCTTCATGTCTGTCGTGGGCTCGAAGCGCGCAATAACTTTGCCCTCGCGGTCAACAAGGAATTTTGTGAAGTTCCATTTGATATACGCCTTGTCGCCGAACGCCTTGTTGTTCGCCTTTGTGAAAGTGCTGAGTGCCGCGCTCTTGAGACCCTTGCCGAAGCTTACAAAGGGCTTTTCGGTCGCAAGATGAACAAAGAGCGGGTCTGCGTTTTCGCCGTTGACGTCGATTTTTGCAAACTGCGGGAAGTCCGCGCCGAATTTAAGCGTGCAGAACTGGTGAATCTCATCTGCGCTGCCGGGCGCCTGATTTGCAAACTGGTTGCAGGGGAAGTCGAGAATCTCAAAGCCCTTGTCCTTAAGGTCGCGATACATTTCCTCAAGCGGCTCATAGTGCGGAGTGAAGCCGCAGCCCGTCGCAGTGTTTACTATCAACAGAACCTTACCGCTGTAATCCGAGAGCGAAACCTCGCTGCCGTTTCTGTCTTTAACCGTAAAATCGTAAACAGTTTTCATTTTTCTTCTCCTTTTTTAATTGTTATTTTTGTTTATTTATTTTTCTGACTGTCAAGCAGTTCATAAAGCAGTTTGTAAAGCGCCTTCGCCTTTTCCGGCGGGAAGTCAACGCAGCCCGCAGCCCTGAGCGGAATATCCTTCGCCTGCTGCTGAAGCTCCCTTCCGCTGTCTGTGAGGGTAATCAGCACCACCCTCTCGTCGTCCTCGCTGCGCCTGCGCTCAATGTAGCCCGCCTGCTGCATCTTTTTAAGCAGGGGCGAGAGCGTGCCGTTGTCAAGCATAAGCCTGTCGCCGATTTCGCCTACCGTAATTCCGTCGCGCTCCCACAGAACAAGAAAAACTATATACTGTGTGTATGTCAGCCCCAGCGGCCTCAACAGCGGCGTGTAAAGATTTGTAACGTTCCTCGCCGCCGCATACAGCGGGAAACATATCTGATTTTCAAGCTTCATCGCTTCTCTGTAATCGTATTCCACCCGAATCCCCTCCGTTTTGATTTTCTTTTCATAAAAAATCTCAGAATTTATATATTTTGATTTATATTGAAGAATTATATCGAATTATATATGCACCATCCGAATTACATCCGGACTATCCACACAGCTCCCGTCTCCCGTTACCCCGCTCTATTTATATTTCCGTTCGATTTACTTTACCCTCTCAGCAATTATGTTTACCCTCTCGATTTACCCTCGCACTATTTATATATTTAATCTCACGGTTTACCCTTGCGCCATTTATGTTTTATGCAACTGTATTTTATCAAATATAATTGCACTTGTCAATACTTTTTCAAAAAAAGTTTTTCAAAAGTATTTTCCGAAAAGCAATCCCCCTCCTTCCCGATGTAAATGCCCTCCGCCTTCCGTATTAATTCCCTAACATATAGTCCCCGGACTTTGTCATCCTGAGCGCAGCGAAGGATCTCATAACCTCAATTCATCCGCTCCCGCATCACTTCCCTTCCTCCGTTTCGCCTCACCTTATCATCCGAAATTTATCGAAAAACAATAAAATTTTTATTGACAAACGATAAATTACGTGATATATTGGTCTCAGCAAACAAGCAAACAGGAGGTTTTCAGAATGATTAAACGAAACATATCGGCGGCAATCTCGCTTGGGGTCTGCCTTGTTTCATCCCTCGCCCTTGCCGCTCTGCTTTTCACAATGCCGTCGTTTTTTGCGTGGTTTTACTCCGCCTTCAATGGCAGCACCGACTCAGCAAAGGCGGTCATAAAAACCGTTGTTACGGCGTTTTACATCTGCGCGCCCTTCGCGGCCGCCGCCCTGTTTATGATGATTAAAATTCTCATAAACATCCTCAATGAAAAAATCTTCATTATGCAGAATGTCGTTCTCTTCCGCTTTCTCTCATGGTGCTGCTATGCCGTGCTGATTATTACCGTCATTTTCGGGCTCAGATACATCCCGCTTTTTGTCATTGCCTTTGCGATGGGTGTTGTGGGCACGCTTTTGCGGGTAATCAAGAACATTATGCAGTCCGCTGTTGAGCTGCGTGAAGAAAACGATCTGACAATATGAGGTGGGCTTATGATTGCGGTAAATCTTGATGTTGCGCTCGCCAGAAAGAAAATGACTTCGGGCGAGCTTGCCGAAAGAATCGGCATAACGCAGGCAAATCTTTCGATTCTCAAAACCGGAAAGGCAAAGGCGGTCCGCTTCTCGACGCTTGAGGCAATCTGCCGCGAGCTTGACTGCCAGCCCGGCGACATACTGGAATATAAAGAATAAAAAGGAGACAAAATGGAACAAAACATAAATGAAAACAACGGGTCCGTCTATACCCCGCCTCAGCCCGAAAAAAAAGGATTCATCCCGGATTCTTGCGATTCAGCCGCCGCCGTTGCGGCAGTTGTGAGCGCCGCTCTGTCGGTGTTCCTCGGCCTGTGGGGCAGCTTTAATCTCGGCTGGGCAATCGCCTACGCCGTGTTTTTCTTAACGCTCAGCATCTACCTCATCAAAACGGTTAATCTTAAGAGTGAAAACCGGAAAACCGGCGTTTTCCCGTTCCTGTGCGGTGTTCTGTCGCTCGCGCTGGGAGTCAATTTTATTCTGAGCGACGACACGCTCATCCACTTTTTAAGCTTTGTTGTTATGATTGCCCTGGGCGTTGTGTATTTCGGGGCTCTCTCCGGCAGGGAGATTCCGGGCGGTGACCTCGGGCTGCTTAAATTCACGCTTATCACTCCGCTCAATTCCGTATCCGCTCTGTCGGAGAACATGCGCTCGCTTTTCTCGTCGGGAGGCGGAAAGAGCAAAAAAACACAGAAGGCGCTGCTGGGCATAATCTGCGCCGTTCCCGTGCTGTGCGCGGTTATTCCGCTGCTTATCCGTTCGGACGCCGCTTTTGAGGGGCTTGTAGGCGGATTGTTTGAAAAGCCCGGCGAAACCGTGGGCAAAATCGTGCTGACAATCATACTCGCGCCCTTCCTCATTTCGTTTTGCCTCTACCTTCGCAGAGGCAAAAAAACAGCCCCGCGCGAAGCGGACGCGAAGGGCTTTGACACCGTATTCATTTCGGCGTTTATGTTCACGCTCAATGCCTGCTACGCCGTTTATCTTTTTTCGCAGACCGCCTACTTTTTCAGCGCTTTTTCGGGTATTCTGCCGGAGGGTGCGGCATCCTATGCGAAATACGCAAGGCGCGGATTTTTTGAGCTTTGCGCAGTGTGTGCCATCAACCTGTGCGTGTTTTTCCTGATGATTGTTCTCTCACGCAGGCGCAACGGAAAGATGCCTTCTGTTTTAAGGGCTCACGGCGTTTTTCTCAGCGTGTTTACGCTTGTTCTGACAGCCACGGCAATTTCAAAAATGGTTATGTATATTTCCCGTTTCGGTATGACCGTTGACCGCATTTTCTCAAGCGCGTTTATGGTTTTTACCGCCGTCGTTTTTGTCTCGATGCTCCTGCGCTGTTTTTGCGAAAAGGTGAAAATACTGAACACCGCCTTTATCTCGGCGGGCGTGATTCTGCTTGTGCTCGGCTCCTGCAACGCAAACGCCCTGACGGCAAAATACAACGTTGCCGCCTACCGTGACGGACGGCTGAAAACAGTTGACACCGAATATCTCAGAAAACTCGGCGCGGACGGAATCCCGCTGCTCATCGACCTTGCAAACGGAGATGACAAAGACCTGGCGGAGCGGGCAAAGGGCTCTCTGTGCGATGCTCTGCCCGAATACTACACCGGAACCTACAACGGTGAAGCGGATGTTATTGATTACATCCCGGGCGATGACGGACCTGTTGCCGCACCCGACACAATTCCGTATTTTATCCCCGACGGCGGCAGGGCGTTCTCCGCATTTTATGAGATGAACCTGCCCCGTTACCGGATGTATAAACCCGCCGATGCGTTTATAAAGAACAACCCCGGATTTTTCGAGGAAATCGAAAAAGTCCGCTTCGGGCAGACGGTTAAATCCGGGACAGAGGGAACGTCTGTGTCAGCGGAAATGCAAACAGAAGCATACGTATATGAAGATGTGCTTCCGGAATAAAAAACGCAGCAAAAACGGAGCTGTCTGAGAAGCAGCTCCGTTTTTATCGGAAACATCGGAACCCGGTCTCGCATCATTGCGGGCTGCGCTTCTCTTTGCCCCCCGATTCCCGTTACATGAGTTTCTGCCGTATAAAAACGCAGCTTTTATGCCTGAAACGGCGGAAAAAATATTTTTAAAAAAGTTGTTGACAAACCGAAAGCCATATAATATAATAAACAAGCTTAATGACAGCGGTTTACGGCGGAATAGCTCAGTGGCTAGAGCACTCGGTTCATACCCGGGGTGTCGGCGGTTCAAATCCACCTTCCGCTACCAAAACGGCCCGGTGGTCAAGCGGTTAAGACACCGCCCTTTCACGGCGGTAACACGAGTTCGATTCTCGTCCGGGTCACCAAACGAGCGGTATCCGAACCTATCCTATAATGAAGGATTGGTTTGGATATCCTTCATTTTACGGCAAAATCAATGCTTTGCGCTTGTCAGATCGTTTGTTGAAAATGAAGTGGTTCGCACTTCAAAATAAGATGAATATAATCGCCCCAATGCTTTCACAGCAAAGGGGCGATTATTTGTAATTATTGAGCTTGTGATATATCTGTATCAGAAACGGTTTCGCATTCGTTAAAGTACAATATCCAAGGCTCCAGCCATTGATGAAATATATGCATAAATTCATCTTCGGTCAATGTCCTTTCGGTTAGTTTTTCGCAGGCAGTTTTGGGCTTTTCTGCCGCGGGATTTTCGCCTACCGAACCTTCGGACTGAGTACTGTCATAGTGTTCCTCCAATCGTAATAATAGCTGCGTATGGTTAATTTCAGACCTTCATAGGCAGTTTTCTCCTTCTTTTAAGATTTTTTGTTTTGGTCATAGGCATTCTCTTTTCTTTAGTTATTTTTGAAGTTGTCACCTTTCGGGTGAATAACGGGATTTGGTTTTGTGTTTCTGTATGGTTTCGAGCCTTCGGCGTTCACGGAATTCATATAGCTCGTCAACAAGTTTATCTTTTCCGCCACGCATTTCAATTATGTCGGTAAGGCTGGTTCGCATGGAACTGTTCTCTTTTTCAAGAGTCTTGATTCTCTCATCCTTTTCGGTAACGGTCTGGTTTTCTTCTCTGAGCCGGTTATTCTCCGTAGTAAGAGCAATTATTGTTCTGTGCCAGG
>JAEEYU010000051.1 GCA_016288315.1 Clostridiaceae bacterium
ATAACCCAGCCGTATGCCTGATCCGTGCCGAGAGACGAATTTGTTGTGCCTCTTGATGATGCGTGTGCGACATTGTAATCACCGATAAAGAACGTGCCGTTTGCCGTGCTGTCGGTGTAATAAACGGGGTGACCTGTATTCTCGAGAGTTATCGCTTTGTTAACACCGTCTTCGACTTCCATAAACAGAGGTCCGTAGGAATAGCCGAGATATGTGTTGATGAACGATGTTGTTACCGTTTCACCGTTTGAATCCGAAATTGTATAGACGATTACGCCCGAGTCACTGTCGGTCATTGAATAAACATCAAAACCCGTGCCCGTAAATGTGAACTCGGCATAAGGACCGCTCTTGTTGGTTTTTGAGACTGTCGCCTTCTTTGCAGTGCCGAGTGAATAGCTCGTTGAATTTGCCGTGTCATAGGGCTTGCACTCGCCGTAGACTTCCGCTATTCCGTTTGCCGCGGTTACCGTCTGTTCACTGCCGAGGTTTTCCCAGTCGCCCGTGCAGTTTACAAATGTTTCTTCATAATACACACTTGTTGCAGGAATTACTGTGACTGTCTCTGTATATGATTTTGAATTGTAATTCTTTACGCAGGAGAAGGTAACCGGCGCGGTAAGCATCTGAGGAGTGTTTGTGCCCGAAGCGGGTTTTGCTCTGAATTGAACATTACTGCCGATTTTTTCGGTTTCAAATTTGCTGTCGGACGGAGCTGAAACGGACGAGAGGGTTGTTCCGCTTTCATCATCCGTGCACGGCGCAAACTGCAACGCGGCACCGGTATCAATAACATAAACAGCATTGCTTTTTATCCACTTGGCTCTGAGCGTTGCAGAAGATGAACCGAATGTAAATGTGCTGTCGCTGAGAGCTGAATCTCCTCCCTGTGTGTGTTCCCAGCCGATGAACAAGAAGTCTTTTCTTGTCGGCGGAGCAGGATTCCACTCTGTTTTGTATGAGCCGGTTACGGTTGAGGTGTTTTTGCTGCCGTTCCATACGCCGCCGTTCGGGTCAATATCTACGGTTTTATCTTTGCCGAGATAATAGAATGTGCGGCGGTGTTCGCCGTTTGTTATCTGGGTTTGAGTAATGTGCGTGTAAGAAACGGCATCCTGTGTATTTATCAAGCCGAGACCGGTATTGAAATCTGCGTTTGTAAAGGTTTCGCCTGCCGTCTTTTCGTTTTTCTGAAGCAGATTGCCTTTGTAGGAGTAATTGCCGTTGACGAATTCTCTGGAGAGTGAAACGGCATAACCCGCCTTGATTGTCTCTGTCTCGCCGGGATTTGAAAAACCGGGAAGATTAATAACTTTATATTGATTGTTGAAATTACCGTTTGCATCAAGAACTTTGACTACGCCGAAATCGTTTGTCAGCGCGGCGCTTTCAGTTCCTGAATACTCCGTTTTGAGCGTGGCTGTGCGGCTTGTAAATGTGTCTAAATCGGGTGCATCTGTGTTCGCAGGGTTACCGAGGGCTTCATAAGCCGCTTTAAGAGAATTCTTCCAGTTCGTAAAATCCGAGGCGTCGGTGAACCATCCGCTCTGAAACCCGAATTTCTGAGCGTCGTTTATTGCAGAACGCCAGGAGGATTTATTGACCTGAATGAAGTTCAGATAGTTGTCAAGGATGCAGAAGCAGCGGTCGCCGTTACCTTCGGTTCCGAACGCGCCGCGGAAAGCGACCCAGCCGGAAGGAATGGCCGAATTCATCGTCTGGCCTCTGATTGCCCAGTTTCTTCCGCGATTTGTCCATCTGTCGCCGCCGTAAATATCCACACTGGCATCATATTCGCTGGGATTAGTTGTGCTTCTGGTATACCAGTTGCGGCCGGACTGGATGCGGTCGCTCCAGTTATTCAGCTTGCCGATGTAGCCCCAGACTGTGCCGGCGCCCTCGTTGTCTGTAACATAGATGCCGCAGGTAAGGTTCGGTATCTGGTTAAGGTTGTTGTAACGGCTGGTGTCAACGTTGATATAACCCTCAGCAGAACGCTCGAAAACGCAGAGAGTTTCATCGCCGTAGTTATAGCCGTATTCTTTTGAAGTATACCAGCCGCCTTTGGTTGGAAGACCGCACTGCTGGCTGCCGTTGAACCAGCTGTCAGGGTTGGTTGTGCCGTTACCCTGGGTCGGACCGCCGAGCAACGGGAGAAAGTTGTTGTAAGGATAATAGCCGCCACCGGTTGAAATGCCGTGAATGCCGCTGACCCAGCTCAGACCGGAACCATATGAATTTTCTCCCCTTGTATTTTTTGTTCTGCCTGCGGCAAAAATCGGGGACAGATACGGCGCATACGCCACCGTATAGGCATAGAAGATTGCCGTTGTTCCGTCAGTCATTTTACAGGTGATTGACCACTCAAGCGTTTTTGTCTGCGATGATGAAATACCGCTTGAAAGAGTGAGCGTGAAGCTGTCATCCATAAACAGATCATTGCCGTATTGGGCCGCGGAAAAATTTGAAAGGGATGCACCGTCAACAGAAACAGTTTTAACTGATTCTATGTGTGAACTGTAAATATAGAATTTGCCTTTGTCCGCGTTATTGATTCTATCAAGCGAGTAACTGCCGGTAGGGTCAATTACATTGTTTACATAGTAACTTACAGAAGTGCTTGTTGAGTTGTAATTGTTTACAGGCGTCACATAAACCGTTTCGGGCACGGCAATCTGGATATCATCCCAGCCGGATGAAACAATTCTGCCGGAATTGTCTGCAAAAGCAACAATGCCGGGGACGCCGCACGCAAACACTCCCGTAATCATTAAAACGGCAAGTGCAAGCGACACCGCTTTTTTAATCATTTATCTTTCCCCCTTACACACTTTAATTATCTAAATATGTTTTTTCTTTCTTCTGAATATTGCCGACACTGTTCCGATTGAAATCAAAAGAACTGCTGCTGCCGTAATCACAGCCCATTTCGGAATGCTTTTTATTGCAGAAGTGTCACGTTCTGAAGGCATTATGTTTTCAACAGCAGATTCTACGCTTGCATCAACATCGGAATAATATGCTTTAAGTTCATTTACTCTCGCTGTTATATACTTCGGAAGTTCGCTGTCTTTTTTTTGCAAGCTGTCGTAATTCCATCTTATTCTGTCCGCCTCGGCGGAAGCGGAAATCAAATC
This sequence comes from Clostridiaceae bacterium, assembly GCA_016288315.1. Lineage (GTDB taxonomy): Bacteria > Bacillota > Clostridia > Oscillospirales > Acutalibacteraceae > CAG-177. Next base: position 3,138 of record JAEEYU010000051.1, read on the forward strand.
AAAAAGCTCACTGACTTTTTTGTTCAGCTCACCTGCAAAAATGCTCTCTTTCTCATTAAATTCTGCAATCAGCAAATCTGTGAATTCTCTGTGAGAGCAAAGAAGAGAAGTGAATGTCAGAGTGTCAGGGTCGTTATAATCAAATCCGCCGTTCAGTTGGTATTTTGCAAGAGATAAAATGCATGGCGGTATTTCATCGGGATTCTCCATGCTCTGGTCGAAATCCCAAAGCGGACCCATAAAAAACTTGTTTGAGTTTTCGGGAACATACAGATACCAGCTTGTATGACCTCTGTCCTGGTCGGCGGTCAGTTCGTAAACAATCAGACCGTCAATGAAGGAGTCGATATCAATATATTCGGTAAAATGTCTGCCGAGCTTGTTGTAGCCGTCATCCGACATCAGTGCATCTTCAAATTCATAATACAAGCCGGAAATGTATCTGACTTCTTTTTCGGTGGCATATTCGGGGCTGTGAATAACAAGGCAGCTTCCGCATTCAGTGGTAAATGCAGACGGTTGAATGTCAAACTGTTCGGGGTATTCATATTCGAGCAGATAGCCGCCTGAAATATTATCCGGATTATTCGGAATTTCACTCCAGCAGATTTTTTTGCTGCCGTTGTTTTCAACAGTCTTTTTGCAGTCTGCCGGTTTTATTCCGGAATTTGCTTTTTTGTTTGCTTCCTCAAGGTCAGAGATGTCAATGCGGTTTAAACCGATTTCAACTCTTTCGCAAATCATATAATTGCCGCGGTAAGAGCCGTTGATATACAAGTCAATAAAAGCGAAATCGACCGTATAAGGCAGGTCTGTCATTTTTGCCGCTGAATATGCTATTGCATTCCTCATAAGAGTTGCATCCATATTATTTGAGATGAGAGCCCATTTTTTTGCCGCTTTCATTCCGAGAATTGAAACTTCATCATCAAATTTAATGTTGTAACAGCGTTTTTCGTTGGATTTCCAACTTGAATTTCCGCGGCCTTTGATATATGAGAGAACTGCACCGTCAAGCTCAACCTTGCCGTTATCAACAAGTGAAAATGAAGCAGATTCCTTGTAATTTTTATCGGCATGTATGCTATCAAGATTTCCGCTTTCGGTAGTAATGTAAACCGACGGCAGACTGTCGGAAGAAACAACCTTCAGTATATGCTTTCCGCTTGAATTGACAATCTCATATTCGCCGTCATTTCTGAAAACATCAGTTTTGCTACCGGATTCGACAGTTACGCCGTTTATCGAAACAGATTTATCCGGAAATGTAAGTTTAAGATTGTTGCGGTCATAACCGGAAGGTAAAAACAGCAGTAAGCCGCTGTCTCCGTATCCCGGCAATAAATGAACAAACGTTTTTGCTCCCTCCGCATCAAACAACTCTATATCAATCTGCAGTTCTTCGGCTTCAACAGCATCGGGAAAAGCGGATTCGGCAAAAGTCGGAATAAAAGCTGAAAGCATCAGTAAAGCAGCAATTGTTATAACAAGCGTTTTAAAAATGAATTGCTTCATAAAAATAGTATAATCCTTTTTCAAAACAAGAACTGATTGAAGACAATTTATTGCCTTTGTCACGCCATAAACCACAATATATTATATAGTAATATCGATTTTTGTCAATAATTTATGGTAAAATATATATTAAATTATTATTAAATCTATAAAAGAAATTATATATTAGTGATTGACATTATATAGTTATTTATGATATATTAAATTGATATTGTTTAATCCGAAATTACAGGGGGAAACACAATGAAAAAAGCTAAACGGACTTTATCTCTGATTTTATGCTTCGCACTGGTTCTGGGGGCGTTTGCCACAGGACTGCCCGGCATTGCCGTAAAAGCAAAGGCAGACACGTGGGACGGGACATATAATCAGAATACAGGTTTCACAAATAATCACATTACATCTGCGAGAGGTCTTGCCTACTTTATAAACAGAATCAGTCAAGGCACAAGCTTTTCTGGGCAGACTGTTTACCTTGATGTCGATGTCAATTTGAACAACATAGATTTCGGAAACAGTGTATTCCCCTATAATGATTCTCGTTATTTTGAAGGCACATTTGACGGTCAGAATCACACAATCTCCAACTTTAAAATGACACACAGCAACCATCGGGTTGCAATGTTCCGTCAGGCGCAAAACGCTGTTTTTAAAAACATTTCATTTACTAATGTTTTTATTGATGATTCATCCGACAGCAACAAGAAAAACGGATTTGGTGTTCTTGTAGGTTACGGTAACGGAACACTGACATTTGAAAATGTTCACGTCATTAGCGGTAATGTTTACGGTTACAATTACGTCGGCGGTCTTATAGGTGAATACGGTGCAGACAATTATATAACTTTTCAAAACTGTTCAAATTCCGCCGATATTTATTCAAATCACGACAGAGCCGGCGGATTTGTAGGTCACTGCAAAGGATATGTTAATGCTCTGGAGAGTTCAAACAGCGGAACTATAACTGCAAGCACAAGTGACGGAGGCGGTATTGCCGGTTGGGTCGAAGATGACACCTCATTATTCAGAAACTGCACAAACACCGGTAACGTAACCGCTCAATCCGGTGCAGGAGGTATTCTCGGGTATTTCGGCGATAATGATTCTGTAATACAATTTGTCGGTTGCTCAAATACAGGAGAAGTCAATTCGACAAATGACAAAGCAGGCGGTATTGTAGGGCACATATATTCAGATGCCAATCATATTTTTACAAACAACGTCAACAGAGGAACTGTTCATGCCAAAGCAGATGCAGGCGGAATTTGCGGTTCAAACGAAGGCCTTGGAACCTGGAACGGCAACTACAATTACGGCGCTGTTTCATGTAATGACGACAATGCAGGCGGACTTTTGGGCGAAGTTCAGGATGATGTTAACACATTTACCAAATGTTATAATTCCGGAAATGTCCAGGGAAAAAACTCGGTCGGCGGTATTCTCGGATATGGTCAAAGCAAACCGCACACTTTCACTTCTTGCGGAAACAGCGGAACAATAATATCTACCGGGGATTGTTCCGGCGGTATTTACGGATACGGAGCAAACAGTGTTCCGGTGTTTACAGAGTGTTGGAATATCGGTTTGATTCGCGCCTACAATGACGGCGGCGGAATACTCGGTAAAAGCAGCTATCACAACTTCTTTTACAGATGCTGGAATGCAGGCAATGTTGAAACATATAACCACGACGGTTCGGCAAGTCACGGCGGAATAGCAGGTGCGACGAGTGATTACGGTTCGGCATCGGACAGCGACCCCAATATGACAGATTGCTATAACTGGGGTAGCATATCCGGCGGATCAAACAACGGCGGTCTTGTCGGCTGGGTAAAGAACGGCAATTCAAAGTTTTATATTAAAAATTCATATAATGCCGGCGCTGTTTCAACCCATACTGCAAAGGCGATAGTTGCTTATGGCGGAACCGTAGGAAACAATGTTTACTACAACTCAAGCGTTTCAATGGGCACGGCTCAGGGCACTGCAAAAACCGGCCAGCAGCTTATTGACTACGGTTTTTCAATCTCCTCTAACTTCTGCAAGAACACCTGGGGGGTCAAAATCGGCAGCACAACATATTACTACCCCATACTCACATGGTATCGCAATATGTTTGAATTCGAATCCGTATTCACGGATTCTCCCACAAACACAAATGTTACGGAAATCAAGAAATACAACGCAACATTTACATCTCCCAACCCTTCAAGAACGGGCTACACATCGGGCAACTGGTATGTTTCAACCGACAGTTCAAAAACTCTCGGCAAAGGCATTACGGTAACCGCAGGCGTTACATCGCCCACAAACACTCTTGTTGTAACTCAGGATTTTACAGAGCTCACACGAATCAGAAACTCCACAACCTACAAACTGACCTGGACAGCGAACACCTACACCGTGACTTTCAACGGCAACGGCGCAACCGGCGGCTCGACACAGTCGCCTCAGGCGTTCACTTATGACACAGCGCAGAACCTCAACGCAAACGGATTCACCAGGTTATACACAGTTACCTTTAATGCAAACGGCGGAACGGTAAGCCCCGCATCGTCAACGGCTGCTTCAACATTCAACGGCTGGGCGACAAGCGCAAACGGCGCAAAGGTGTATAACAACAGTCAGAGCGTCAGCAATCTTACCGCAACAAACAACGGAACTGTTCCGCTTTATGCCAACTGGACTCTCAGCAGTGTCGCACTTCCGACTCCGACATACAACCAACACAATTTCCTCGGCTGGGCAAAAGAAGCGACGCCCAACACAATTATATCGGGCAATTCTTACACACCGATGGCAAATGAAAATCTGATTGCAAAATGGGAGCGTGTAACACTTGATGACGCTTTTGTTATTGACAACATGCGCCCGACAGAGCTTGATGTTCTTAATAACGACATCAAGTCAGGCAGTGCTGCAAACCCGACAATTGCAAGTATTGCAAACGATGACACGGACTTTACTGCTACGATAAGCAACGGCAAAATTCTTTTCACTCCGACTAATCTTATTGACAGCGTAAAATCATTTACATACACAGTCAGCTACAACAGCAAGACATTCAGCGCAACTGTAAAAGTCATACCCGCCACAAGCGTGTATATTGAGGAGAATTTCGGCGGGCAGGGCTCTGAATTTGTAACATTCTCCACAACAAACGAAAATGTTCAATGGCAGGATGTAACAAGCGCATATGAAGAAGCGGCAAACGGAATAGCGGAAGTTTACGGCGAGTGCAAGCCCTATGACACTGCAAATTCAACGAGTTACTCGCTCGGCACCGCAAAGAAGGCGACAGTCACAAAAACCAATAAGAGCGGTCCTTTTGCCGAGTTCACATTTACGGGCACGGGCTTTGATGTTTATTCAATGACCGACAGTGACTCGGGCGTAATCGTCTATACAATTTCGGATTCAAACGGTGAAACGGTAACAACATCGTTCATCAACACATATCTCGGCTATTCCTACGGTGCTCTGTATATGACAACCGAGAACGGCGTTGACAAAATAACTCTCGAGGATACAGGCCACCCCGTTTATTACACCGACAGCACGGCAAACGGCACGTTCTTTATCGGTGATTACAATGTCGCACACGCATCATCAAGAGGCACAACAAATTCGTCTCTCGGCACGGATCAGGCATACGGCTGGGTTATGACAAATTCAGGCAGCGTTTATCAGGTGCCTGTAATCAGCAAAACCGGACTTGACTACGGCACATACACCGTTAAGCTTGAGCCGAAATACTCCGCAATGCAGTCGGGCGGCAGAGACAGCTACTCGTTCATACTCGACTCAATAAGGATATATGACCCCATTGACCCCGACAACGGAGATGCAACAGCGAACAACAAGTATAAGGAAGATATTGAATACGCTCCGCATTATCAGACCGTAAGAGATATTCTGATTAATATGCTTGATTTCATCGACGGAAGTAACGGAATTGCGCTTCTTGACAGCAAGGGCGGAACGGTAACTCTTGATGATTACAAAAACTTCGGCCCCGCAGGCGAAACATATCTCAATCCCGGTCAGGCAATAGCGTTCAATATTCAGACAACAACCGCCACAAAACCCGAGAAACTTGCAATAGGCGTTCGCGTGGTTCAGGGTTCATCGGGAACAATTACGGTAAACGGAAACACAAACACAATAAATGTCAACGGCGCTACCGAGATTTACAGGGATATAACGAATTATGTCACGCTTATCCCACAAGGCGACGTTTACAAATCAGATGCTCCCGTAGTTATTGCGAACACATCAGGCAGCGGAGTGATGATTTCGCTTACCAAAATCAGATGGTCATACAGCGAAATAAACGGGAAGGCGTCTTCAAATGCAAGACAGCTTATGTTCACGTTTGACGAGCCGTCGCTTCTTGCCTGTCAGAGCATGATGAGCACAATATTCAATCCCGTAATCACTGCCGATTCAACAGGCATAACCGCAAAATGGGATAAAGAGAATATCGCTCTCGGCGAAAAGGCAACGCTCACAATAACAGCGGATGAGAATTACACAAAGGCGTTTGTTGACGGCGGCGAAATAGCCGGCTACAGCGAAGAGGAAGGCGTAAGAACCTGGACTTACACGTTCAGCGGCACCGAAATCGGCGAAAACGCATTTGACGTAAAACTTCAGGATGTAAACGGCTATATGACATCGGGCATAAAGACAGCCAATGTCAAGGTTGTCGCTCCCACTGTCGATATCAATGATGCGACAATCACCTGGAGTAAGGATACGGTAAAATCCGGCGACAAGGCAACGCTCACCGTCAAAGCACCTGCAAACATTGTCAAAGTCAGCGTAGGCAAGACGGATATAACAAGCTTCACAACGCTTGACAGCGGCGAAAAGCAGTTCACATACGAGCTCACGACAAGCACGGCTGGAGAGTAT
>JAEEYU010000052.1 GCA_016288315.1 Clostridiaceae bacterium
GCTTGCCGTGTCAACGGTGACGCCGTGACTCTGAAGCGCTTTTCTCAACAGGGCGACATTGTCGTTCTGTCACCCGAGAACCCTGCCTTCACGCCGATTATCGTCCCCGCCTCTGACTTTGAGAACGGCTCGGCGCAGATTCTCGGCGTTCTGAAGCAGGTCATTATAAATTATTGAGGAGGTGAGACGATGCCGAAGTTCAAGCACTCCCCGAACGGAGCGGGCACGGTGACGAAGCTGAGTGGGAACCGGCGGAAGCCGTTCCGCGCTCTGGCGCCCGCACGGTTCGACCTTGAGCAGCAGAAGTGGGTTCAGGACACCGTCGGATATTTCGAGACGGCGATGCAGGCGAGGGACGCTCTGGCGGCTTATCGCCAGTGTCCGCCCGCCATAAGCCCGAAGACGACATTCAGCGAACTTTTTGAAGTGTGGAAACCGCAGGGATATATGAATATCAGCAAAAGCGCTGTGAACGGCTACAACGCTGCCTTCAGTCGTTTTGCGCCTATTCACTCGCAGAGGGTTGTCGAGATAAAGACTCCGCAGCTGCAGTTTTGCATCACCGAGCAGGCGCGCGCCGGTGCTTCGCATTCCGCCCTGCATCAGATGAAGGTTGTCGCCGGTCTTCTGATGAAGTATGCGGTGCAGCTCGACCTCATCTCACGCAATTATGCGGAGTTCGTGCAGATACCGAAGGATGAGCAGACCGAGAAGGGCATCCTGACCGACCTTGACCTCATGAAGATTCAGGCGGAGGCAGAGAACGGCGACACCGCCGCCCGTCATGTGATGATTATGTGCTTCACCGGATGGCGCATCCAGGAGTATTGCAATTTGACGGTGTTCGACTATGACCGCGAACAGCACACCCTCAGAGGCGGGCTGAAAACGGACGCGGGGCGCGACAGGGTCGTTCCTGTGCCCGAGCGGGTGCGTGGATATGTCGAGGAGTTCTTCGCGTCCTCTGAGCGCCTGTGCGGGCTCAACGTCAAGCAACTGCGCGAGGCGTTCTATCTTCTGCTCGACCGTCTCGGCATCCAGAGCGTCGATGTGCAGAAAAAGAAAATCACCCCTCACTCAACACGGCACACTTATAACAGTATGCTGGCGAAGCAAGGGGTGAGCGTTGAAAAGCGCATGAAGCTGATGGGTCAGGTCTCGGAGGATGTCAACCGAAAGGTTTACACTCACACCGAGATTGAGGAGCTCACGGCGGCGGTTTCTGGTCTGTGACCTCTTGACTGGAAATCAAGAGACGGCGTTTGTGCATAATTTGTGCATAATAGAGTGAATTTTTCGCCCTTTTTGCGATAAAACGGGCATAAAAGCGAAAAAAAAGAAAAGCCCCGAAGCCCTTATTTTTCAAGGGTTTCGGGGTTGTTTTACTGGTCCGAGTGGCGAGACTTGAACTCACGGCCTCTTGACCCCCAGGTAAGTTTTAAAAATGAAAAGTCCTTGATATACAAGGTTTTTCGGGACTTATTTGTGCATAATTTGTGCATAATAGAGGGCGTTTTTGAGCTCTTATCTGCCGAATATGTCGAGCACTTCTCTCGTTATTCTGACAAATTCATCGGAACCGTATTTTAAAAGTTCCGCAAGCTGCGTGTCAATGACAAATGCCGTGTCGGAGTGAACATAAGTGCTTATGCTGTCAATTACGGCATTGAGGAAGCCGATTACAGCGTCAATAAAGTTCGACATATATTTTCACCTCACTGTTAGTTATTAATCGTTATTATTCGAGATAATTCGCCGATACCCAGCGATTCTTTCCGACTCTCACCCAGTTTCCGTAATATTCGAGCGGCTGAACGAGTGTGCCTTTCGGATATTCGTCAACCTTCGGATATTCCGTTCCGGGACCCGAGCGAACATTCAGATCCGTAATCGTGCAGAGAAGCAGCATACGGATTACGCCGTAAATGCCGTCGTATTTGTGGTTGACCTCGGAGGTATAGTATTTATTCCCCCAGTTCTGATCCAGGCTTTTGAAACGCACGGTTCCGGTGTTGATTCCTTCGGCATATGCCACATGACCTGCTTCGCCGGTTATCTGGTTTCCCTTCTTGTCGATAAAATCGCCCTGCCAGACTACAATGTCCCCGAGCTTCGGTGTGAAAAGAGCGGTGTTACGGATTCGCACTGCTTTTCCCCTCAGCTGAGGGTAAAAGCTGAAATTCTCCCACAAGCTTTTTGCAAAACCGCGCGGATTCTTATCAGGCAGCGTAAAAGTGAAGTCGTGTATATCCCAGCATTTATCCATAGCGACTTTTATGAGATCGGTGCATTGATAAGGCTGCTTCGGAGGAACATGGTCCGTGTCAAAACGCTTGTTTTTCGCATATACCGCGAATTCGGATTTAAGCATCGCCATTTTCTTCACCCCACAGCCTTTTTGCGTTCAGCTGAGCGACTGCCGCCTCGATAAACATATCGAGTTCAAGTTCCGTGATTTCAATTCCTTTTTGCGCGAGCATCTGAATTACATTTGTTTTGCATCGCTCAAGCTTTTCGGGTCCCTGAAGGTCGTGATACAGCTGTTCGACAGCCTTCACGCAGGTTTCAACCGTTTCCTTTTTGATGTGGATGTCATATTTCTCCTCGAAAAAGTCGAGAAGCTTCTTTCCGATGAAGCCGAGCAGACCAGTGACGGCCGCTCCGATTAATGAAATAAGCAGTTCTTTCATATTCTCACCTCGTCAATATGTAAGCTACAAAGCCGGAGACTGCGGCGCCAATCAAAGCGGAGACGATTTTGTCCCACATTGTCGCAGGGCGCTCTTTAAGAGCCACGACTGCGTCTTTCAGCTCTGTCAGGTTTGTCGAAATAGTGTCAAGCTTTACATTGACAACTTCTCGAAAAGCCACAAACTCGCTGGTCGAAGTTTCGACTTTCTTAAGTCTTTCCTCGTGGTCGTTAAGTCTGCGTTCGATTTCGTCCATTTGTCGCGCCTCCTTAATCTTCGGGTTCTGTTCCCCAGTCTATATCGAAGGGAAATCCCTGCTGATCGGTGATGTCTCTAAGATGCTGGCGGTAAGAACCCCATTCGTTGGTTTTTATGTCGCCGAGGGCTTTGAGCCATGCGAGCCAAGAAGTAAACGTCGAGCCCGACGGGACATCTGGCAGGACTCTGTCAAGTGTACATTTGTCATCCGTCGCTGCCAGCAATCGATTGCGAATCTTACGAGCGAGAGCCGCCGCCTGTTCGGCGTCCTGCTGTTCGCATGCATTATCGTATGCCTCTTTGAGAATGTCGTCCATTTCATAGCGAAGCTGATTGCAAACTGCTTCGCAACGTGAGAGCCTAAGATAGATATTATTGGATACCATTTTGAATTCCTCCTACATATTGATTCATATTTTTTATAATTGTTTCGGTGTTGCCATATTTAGCTGAACTTATCCAAGCTACAAGGCATTGCACCGTCTTGCCGGGCTCAACGGTTCCGTTGCTTTCGGCTTTTGATAACTTTTTGAAATGGCTTCTTGCTCGCCGGATTTTCTTCTTTTCCATTAAACACACAATCTTGCCCGTGTCAGTGAGAATGTATCGCCATTTTAGAAATGTCAGCCCGTGTTTCAACGGAAACAGAGCAGTTTTTGAGTTTAACTCAAGCTTGAGAGAAACGAGATGTTTCGCAATCTCTGATGGAACGCTCATTATGATATCCTTTCAGGAATCTGCCCTAAGCGGGCAGATTAACAGATGTTGCAAGCCGGGACTGCTGCGTAAGTGTTGGTGGCACTGGTGTTGCTACTTACACCTGACGAGTGGACACAGTACTCGGTGTTAACAGTGTTAGGCGAACGCAGCCACCAGTTCTGAGGACTGCTTGCATTCGTTATAAGTGATTTAATTCTGTCGGTCGCCGCAGCACCGTCGAATTTTTCGAGAACCGTTCCTTCGGGAGTCAGATCTTCGAGCCCAACCTCTCTGCGGGATAATAAGAAAAATTTGTCTTTACAAGTGTAGGACGAATTGAGCGGATATACGACTGTCGAAGTGTCGGGCAGCTGATACGGATATTCATAAGCGAGCGTGGTTGTTGCTATTTCAGTTTCGCCGATAATGTCAACAAAGTCAGGATTCATTCCGTGCAGGAATCCGGCGAAATTGATGCCTGAGAAGTTATCCCACGGCGTTTTTTGCGAATACCATATCTCGTTTGCCGCTCCGTTTGAGTTGAGCCATTGACGGATAAACGACTGACCGTAGTTCGGGTTACCGCTGTCCAGCCTCTGATGCACAGGAATGACATAATCAGTATCTCCCGAATTGCCGAGATTCGTTGCGCCCGGTATTGACGAGGTCTGCATTGTAATATTGCCCTCGTTTGCCCAAGTCGCGATGTCATAGACGGTCGCGCTTGTGTTGCTGTTGCGCACAAGCAGTTTGTTTGCGCCCAGCCCTGACGGCAAGTTGAAATACAAGGTAGTTGTGTTGTATTTCCAAGAATATGCGCCTGCCGCAAGTCCGCTGCCTGTGTTATAAAAGCCCTGCTTGTTCGATATTTGAATATTTCTGACGCCGTAATAGCACAAGGCTGTCATCGTGTGGTCCGCTCCGGCAATGGCGTAATGGTCATGTGCTACAACCTCAAACGGTAGAGCGACCGTCACACCGTCGATAATTTCCGCGTGCGGAACAAAGAAGATTGACCCCACAGGGTATACTTCGGGGCCGTTGCCCTCCTGGATTATCCTCTGCATTTCGGCAAAGTCGGTTGCGCCAGGTTGAAGAGCCTGAGCACCGATGTTTTTTCTCGCCTGTGCTTTCTGCGCGTCCGTCAGAGTCTGTGGCGTAAATTTGACATAATCACCGGGCTGAAGAGCATCCTTGATGCCTTCGAGCTTGCTGACTATGTCCTGACCTGTTGAATCGAGTATAATCGGTAAGTTTGCCATTAATTATTCCTCCGTTACAAAACAAAGTTTATTATTTTCAACCACAAGAGGAAGGTCGCTTCCGCCTCCACCTGGGATCGTTGCTATTCCGTTAACCACAAGGCTCGCACCGTGCTCGTCTTGAACATCATTAACAAGTGAAGGTTTGCCGATCACGTCAGACCATGCGGGCGCCGGCAGCGTTATATTGCCGTTCGTATCAGCTGAGACATTGTTGACCGCCTTCGGCACTACCGTCTGCGTGCCGATTGTTATCACTTTGCTATCGTTTACTTTGCATTTCGCATAATAAACGAGCACGTTCATACCAACAGACGCTTTTGTTTCAATGTAAGTGAAATAGAACTCTCTCGGGACGAGCTGGTAGCCGTAATTGATAACAGGGTGTCCGTGATAGCAGAAGTGTGCGTCCTGGTCTGCCATATAGCTCAGTTCGGTCGCTGTATACTTTGCTGTCGTTCCGCTGTCGTATATCTCGACCGCTCCGTTCCCTGCAACCTCGCCCCACTCAAGTCCGTCTGCACCTGCCGTCAGTGCCTTGCCGATATCGGCAGACGTCGGAGCGGGGATGTCGTCAAGCGTGCCCTTGTTGGCGTGTGTGTGTCTGGCGGCTGTGTTTGCACCGACCTCCGCTTCCAAACTGTGAGCATCGGAGTCTGTGTCCGCCGGCGTTCCTCCGACAGATGCGTCGAAGTAAAAACCCGAGAGCTTCTCGCTCTTTCCGATGTATTCACCGTCAGCGTCGTATGCGATGAGCTGAAGGCTCAGACGCGAGTGTTCGGTCAGCTGCTGCCAGAGCGGGATGGTGAACGGCACCGTTGTAAACGATTCAGAAGTCACGACCTCGCTCCCCGTCCTGAACTGCACTCTGTATGTCGCCGTACGCGGTTCCAGAGTGAGCGCATCGGGAGGCGTGATTGTCAGCTGCGTGGCGTTGTGCTCGCCGATTCGCCCGAGAGCATAATCGCTGACGACGATCTGAGCCGTAAAATCTATGGTAATTGTTTTCATTTTGCAGTATCCCCCGTTACATATTCAAATGATACATTTGAACCGACTATCTTGAGCTTCTTTTCAATGATTGTCTGCTCAGTCGTGATGTTAAGGTCAGTGTCTACAAATTCAACAACATCGCCAACGTCGGCTTCAAGTTTTTCTGGGTTGATTTTAATTGACGTTTCAAGAGGCGAAACATTTGCTATTCGCAAGAGCTCGTTCTTTAGCCTCAAGTCACTGTATGCGTTGTTGCTTTCAGTTCCGAAGTCGTATCTCTGAAGCATTTTGTTCGGCAAATCGGAAGGTGACGGGTCGAACGAACCTGCAACGAAACGTTGATACGCAACATCGCCGTTGTTATTGATATATGCCAGCTTCGTTCGTGTTGCGACGCCTGTATATCCAAGACCGATTGACATTATCACTGTCTCATCTGTGATTACATATCTATGTTTAACAGAAGGGCACATATCGACTCTCAACAAATTGCTGACGCTTGAAGGGACAAGCATCACCGATTTTTGATGACACACTTTATAATATTCGTTCAACCAATCAATGATTGACCACTCAATATAAGGAACTCCTTCAAAAACGTAATATCCGGTGTTCGCAACTGCGAAATCGACAAAAATCTGTTGCGGAATATATGCCGATTCCGTAAACTCAACAGGAAGCCCCCACGCCAAATTGTAGTGTTCCAATATCTTGCGCATATTGTGCGTGTAATTGCCTGTTTCATATTCGGATGCTCTTGAGCCTTCGGGGTCGTATAGTTTGTAAATTGCATCGGAGTTGTTGCACACTCTTACGCCTCCGAGAGAGCCCCTTGCGCTTGCACCTCTGAACGTGACGCTGTTTCTCGACTTGTCGATTGTCTTTCCGAGAATAAGACCTCCCCAAATCTTGCCGTCAGTTGAGGGAACCTCAACCCAGTCGCCTATTTCGAGCTCGTCAGTCGCGCGATATGGAATTGTGAGCTCGATGTCGTTGCCCTGTCTGATGCTGTCACTGATAATACACCGCACGGGCTCAATGGCAGAATGTGCCGAATTGAAGCGCTTCGGCTTCATTGTCAGCGTGTCTTTGATTACCAGGTAGTTGTCCATTCAGGCATCCCCCTCTCAAGATATGCTTCAACGTGAACTGTTTTAAATGATGCGTCCAGGTCGCCGCTGTTAAAACGAATCACAAAATAATTGCCGGCATAATCATCCAGGAAGAAACCCGCTGTGAAATCTTCTATGGCATCAGTTGTTGCCCCGAGCGGAGTCCATGCATTGGTTGAGTAATCAACCGAATAACTGCTGCTCTTTTTAATGCTTTTCTGGTGTGAATCAATAAAATAAAAGAGCTGGTTTTCGCCTGCCGGTGCTTTCATTTTGAAATTCTTGACTGTCGAAGAATTTCGAACATCAAAATTGTAGCTCGTTCCCGCCTGTGCTTTGAAGCAGATTTTGAACGATGTAAACGGATAATTAAGGTTGCAGGTGCCCGAATACCACGGTCTTGAGCCTGAGTCGGTCAAATTGAATATTTGCTTTTTCCACCATCTGAAGCCGAATCTGGTCACAAAATGCGCCGTAAACTTAATGACGCCAAATAAATCTGTTTCAATGCCCGTCACACCTGTGAAGCAGCAGTCAAGCGACCATCCATTAAGCGTAAGCACACCCCAGTTGTTGCGCTCGACATCGTATGATAATTTTGAAATAACTTCATTTGCAGTCGTGCCGGATGTCACACCGTTCTGCGAAGAGCAAATGACGGTAAGGTCAAATTCCTTCGGTTGAACTCCGAAGGAAGTGTCACCTCTGGTATATGCCCACAGCTTTGACTCTCTTGGATTACTTCTGACGGCGGCGCTCATAAAGTTCACGACGTCCCCTTTTGTGTTTGTATAAGTCATCGCATCAAGTTCCATACGCAGCCCTCAAATCTCTTGTGTTTGTAATATTGGAATCGGTCTTTGCTGTGCCGTTGCGGAACATCTCGACAAGCTCATCCATCTTGCCGTAGAGCCTCGACATATCCGCTCCGCCAGTGTTTTTATACCTTGCCGCCTCTTCGGCAGTAAGAACCTGCTCACCGCGATGGAGAAGCGCAGGGTAATTGTCTGACGGCACATAATCAATACCGACTGCGAGCTTCGGGATGTTCGGAATATTAATACCTTTACCGCCGACACCGGGCACCCAGTCAGGTATTTGTATAGTGTTAAGATAACCGATGAACTTATTCAAGCCATCAATTATATAATTAATCGGCTCGGTGAAGATAGCTTTCATTGATTCCCATATATTCGTAAATATGGCAACGATATCGTCCCACACCTTTGACCAGTTGCCCTCAAAGACATCCGTCAGGAAGTTTATGACGGACTCAAAAATCGGGAGCAGCGATTCAACTACGTTAATCAGATACGGCAGCACCTTCTGTGCCACATTCAGAACAAGCGGAACAATCGCTTTGATGATGTCGACGAGCGTCGGAAGCATCTCAATTATAAGCGGCAGTATTTCCATTATCATCGGCGCAAGTTCTTTCAGCATATCTGCCAGCACGGGCGCAAGCTCTTTCGCCATTTGCTGTATTTCAGGCATCATTGACACAAGAAGGTCTCCAACCGTCTGAAAGACGGGCAGAAATGCCGCTCCGAGCGTGTTTTTCGCTCCCTCGATAGATTTGTTGAGGGTTTCCATTGTATCTCCGAATTGAGCGCCTGCGGCTATTGTGTCGCCGCTCATAACCATCCCGAGGTCTTCCGCCTGCTGCTTCATCTGCTCGAAACTCTCACCGCCCGCATTGAGCAGAGGCGCGAGTTCGTTTGCCAGCTTGTCGCCGAACATCTCGTGTGCCGCTGCAGCTCTCTCGTCTGCATCCTCAATCGCGTATAATTGCTCGAGCGCACCGTTGATGTCGAGGTCAGAGCCCGCCTTCTGCAATTTCACGTTCGCCGCCGCCAGCTTGTCAATGGATGTGCCTGACAAATCGGCAGCATAAGACAGTTTTTGATATTCATCGGTCGAGATGCCCATTTTCTGTGCGCCTTTGTCAATGGCGTCAGCTGCTTCGGCGGTCGCTTTTGCCTGGTCGTATGCACCTTTTACGGCAGCGCCTGTCGCGGCGACCGCAGCTGCGCCCATTACGCCCGCAGCCTTACCCGCTTTTTTCAGACCTTCGCCGACCTTGTTTGCGTGTTCGTCTGTCTTCTGTAAAGACTCGTTTGCTTTGTCGGCGTCAACATAAATTGAGCCGACGAGTTTAAATAGATTTGTCGCCATGCAATCTCATCCTTATTTCTTCAACTTCGGCGAGAATATCTTCTGCGGGACGCATATCTATGTTCGCGCCGGTTATTTCTTCCTTGAACTGACTGAAGCTCATAAACTTGTTCGACTGTATCAGCATAGGCAGATATGCCAACCACTGCGCATACAGACGCTCGTTTTGAACTTCGTCAAGTATTTGTCTGCAATAATAAAAGCCCTCTTCAAAGGGCTTGTGCATTAATTCTGCGTATATTCCGTGTAGGCGGCTTAAAATTACTGCTTCGCTGTTTTTATTGCGGAGAAGTTCGCCGCACGCCTGAAAAAACTTTTCCACTCCTCAATGTCGGCAATCTGCCCCAGCATCTCAAGTGTCTTTTCGGGCGGTTGTTCTTCAATTTCTTTCGGACTCATCTCGAACGGGCCCGAAACAAAATTATAAAACGCCTGTTCCGCTCCTGCTTCGGCCATTGCCGACATCAGAGCGAAGATAATTGTCATTCCATCCTTCTGCGGATCAAGAACAAAGCGGTTGCCGTTCGCAATCTCTTCGAGCTCGGTGCGGAAGGTTTCTTTTATTTTTGTTGCGTTGATTAATCTTGTCAGCGCAAATACATCGTGGGTGTTGAGTTTCCTCATTTTTATACTCCTTTCAATAAAGCAAAAAAGAGGGAGCGAGTGCTCCCTCTTCGTCAGGTTGTTGTGATGCACGGATAGAGAGAAGCAACTTTTGTAAGGAACTGAAGAACATTCATCGTGAGCGTGGCTTCCGAGCCTTCGCAAACAATTCTGTCTTTAACAGCGCCCCTGTCGCCGTCTGCGTTGATTCTGCGATATTCTCTTGTGGTCTTGAACGAACCGCCGCCTCTGGTGAGCGCCACGGCGTTGCCGTCAATGCTGAAAACACCTGCGCCGAGAAGAATCTCATCGGTGCCGGCAGTCAGACCGTCTTCAAGCTTTACTTCCCAGGGCTCGACTGTGCTCGCCTCTGTGCCTGTATAGCACGCGGTGAATGTCACGGCGGGGACGGTATCGTTCTTCTCAGCAAATGTCCATTCAATGTCGCCGAGATTAATCGCATTTGTCAGCGTTATCTCACAAGACTTTCCGCCTTTTGTAGCGCCCGTCCATTTGACGGTGTGGAAGTCAACGGCGGTATCTATCTTTCCGTTGCCGGTTAATGTAACAGCTGCCATAATTAGCCTCCTATGTTATTGTTCATCGTCTTCCGTAGGAAGCGGATGAGGAGTGTGCGCGTAGTTTTGAATTTGAACCTTAAGCTGCACGCGCTTCAGCTTTTTGTTCGGGTCGGGCACTTTTGTGCGGATATAACGGAAGAACTGAGGCAGTATCGTCGCGGAATCATCGTGCACCGCATTGCCGGTGAACTCTTCCTCGATGTTGTCAGCCATCAGTTCGACTCTTGAGTAGTTCGGGTATTCGTCCCAGATGTCAATCACAAGCGTTATGTCGTCTCTGGCATCCTCGAAGGCGAACGAGTCAATGTTATATACAACATAAGGAAACGCCGCACCGTCAGGCGCCTCGTCCGCATATGCCGTATATACAAGCGAAGTGATTTTCTGCTGAATAAGATGCTGCAGCTCCGCCGTCCTGCTCATTCTTCATCATCCTCCTCGATGTCGTAGTCGTCTTCGGAATCAATCAGTGCTTCTGCTTCAGCCTCCAGCCCGCTCAGATACTTCGACTCGATTTGAATAATCGTGTCGACGTTGTCTTCAACTGCGTGCTGAAGCAGACCGAGAGCAGGAATGCCTGTGCTCGTTCCGAACTCCTGAAAGTAAGCATAAAAGCCGTCAACCTTGCCGGTCTTCAAGCCGATTTCAACTCTCGGCGACTTTGTGTTTGCACTGCTCCATATCTTTGCACTGGTCGCTCTGCCCGCATCGCCGGAAACCTTATTGAAGTGTTGATAAAACTTTTCTTTAAATTCCCGCTTGACGAACTTAGCGACATCCCTGAGCGCCGCTCGGGTCAACTCAAAAATGTAATACTCGCATGCGTCAACATTTGAAACATATTCAACGCCGTCAGACTTAATTTTGACGACTGATTTCGGTGCAGGCATTACTCAACACCTCTCAGGCCGTTGATTTCAAGCATATCGCCGTCGCGGTATGTTCTTATAACCTCGTAACGGATGTTGTTGTATTCAAAAAACTTTTCGCCGTTGTATTCGCTGATATCGGGGAGCTTGATTTTGAGCTCCATTCCGACGCCGTATTTGCCCGCTTCTGATTTTGTGCTCGTCTGGTCTGTCAAAACCGCGCAGAACACTATGCGTTTTGTTTCCTTAACCGTCAATAGGCCGTCGATTGAACTTTCTGCGACAGCCACAAGGTTGCAGACTTCGTTGAAATCATCACGCATCGCCGTCCACCTGCCTGTGAACTTTCTGCTTGCTCATAGTATCGCGGAGCGTTGTGTAATTCTTCTCGAATCTGTCCGCTTCGCCGTTGTGGTTCATCTGCCATTTACAGTAGAGTTCCACTGCCTTGACGATTAAGTTGTCTTGCGTGTCAATATCAACGCCCTGGTCAGCGATGTCATCCAGCGCCGCCTCGACATTCATCTTGACAACATCATCGAGAGCATCGCCGCTCAACCGCAAGAGTTTTTTGATTTTCGAGATTAAGTCCGGCATTGTCAGCCCTCCATTGAAATATTAAGGGCAGAGCCGTAGCCCTGCC
>JAEEYU010000053.1 GCA_016288315.1 Clostridiaceae bacterium
AATATACAACTCAATAAGCGAGAAGACGCTGCCAATGGAGAAGTACTCAAGTTGGTGACGAGGCGCCCCTGCTAAGGGCGTAGGTCGGGTAACCGGCGCGGGAGTTCGAGTCTCCCCTTCTCCGCCAATGCAAAAGGCATCCCGTAAGGGGTGCCTTTTGTGTTTGCAAAGACGAGAACTCACGCGCCGGGCACCGGCGTGGGGCGAAGCACCGAAGCGCGTCCTGCGGACGATGAAGCGAGGTGCTGAGGTGAAGAAACAAGGAGAATTGCGAACATCAGTGAGCAAGACGACTATGTTTCTGAGGGGGGAGTCTCCCCTTCTCCGCCATAATTAAAGGCACCCTTTCCGGGGTGCCTTTAATTATTATGAAAACGAGAACTCCCGCGCCCGCGGGTTGAACCGCCGAAGCGCGTCCTGCGGACGATGAAGCGAGGCGGTGAAATGAAGAAACAAGGAGAATTGCGAACGGCAGTGAGCAAGGCGACTATGTTTCTGAGGGGGAGAGTCTCCCCTTCTCCGCCAAAACAAATCAGACACCCTCCGGTGTCTGGTTTGTTTTTTTGTAAAAGAGAACAGAACGACCGCGCCGGGCACCGGCGTGGGTTGAACCGCCGAAGCGCGTCCGGCGGACGATGAAGCGAGGCGGTGAAATGAAGAAACAAGGAGAATTGCGAACGGCAGTGAGCAAGGCGACTATGTTTTTGAGGGGGAGTGTCCCCCCTTCAAAAACACACATTTCCGGATTATTCCCTCAACACCTTGCAAAATCCGCATTTTTTGGTAAAATAGTATCCGGACACACCTTGAAAGGAGACCTTTATATGGATCTTATTCCCAGCTTTTCAGTTGACCACAACAAAATCATCCCCGGAATTTTCACCAGCAGGGTTGATGTTCTCGGGGACGAAACGGTTACCACCTACGATATAAGAGTCACAAAGCCCAACGCCGAGCCCGCCGTTGATGTGGCGGCAATGCACTCGCTTGAGCACATAATCGCAACTTATCTCAGAAATGACCCCGACTGGAAGGATCAGGTCATCTACTGGGGTCCCATGGGCTGTCTTACCGGGTTTTATCTGATTCTCAAGGGCAGCCGCGCCCCCGCCGAAATATATGACCTTCTTCTGCGCGCATTCAGGTCGGTGGAGGATTCGCAAGAGGTTCCCGGCGCCGCACCTGTCAACTGCGGCAATTATCTTATGCACAACCTCGCTATGGCAAAAAGGTATGCACGCAGATTTTCCGATTATCTTGCCGAAAACGCAGGCAACCCCGCCATTTTCGAGTATCCCCGCTCCGAGCGGCTTGTAACAGAAGACGGCCGCAGCTTCTTCGATTCCTGACAGCCCTCCCAACTCTCAATTTCAGAATATTCCAATCAAAAAAGCACCCATCGGGGTGCTTTTTCTGTTTTCACTTGTAATTTCGGTGAATTCACACCTTCCTGACCGTCAGCACATAGTCCGTGTCGTCGGGGCGCGTGCCGGCAAACCACGTTCCGAAAAGCGACGCCCTGAACTTGCCCTCTGCCGGGCATACAAAGCGGGCACGCCAGGTGCTGCCGCCGTCCCAGAAGCAGGGAACGGTGTAAAGCCTTCCTCTGACTATTATTACTTTTTCTTCTTTTCGATTATTTCATAGCTCAGGCAGATTAAGTCCCTGATTTCATCACCGCTCACCCTGCCGTCGAGAATTATGCTTATCCAGCTGTTTTTGTTCATGTGGTAGGCGGGCATAAATCCCTCGTTGTGAAGCAGCGAACCGATAAACACGGGGTCGCATTTGAGGTTTATTATGTCAGTTTTTCCGTCGCCGTCAAGCCCCGCTCTGCTCCTTTCAACGTCCGCAAGAAGAGCGAACCACTTTTTGTTTTTTCTGTTTCTGAAAACAACATAGTCGGGGAACTTCGCCCAAAGGCGCTCACCCTCAACGCCGAAGCTGTTTTCAATAAATTCAGTTATTTCCCGCCTGTCCATCTTAACCTTTCTTATGCCGTTTCAACTGCCCCGCCGTCAGAAGCCCCTGCCGTCAGGAGCCGCCGGCGGAGATTCTCATTTCTGTATCTGCCCGTAAAAATCTATCTTTCCGCCGTCTCCGATTACCGCGAGAACTCCGTTTTCAACTCCCGTAACATAAATTCTGTTGTGACCGCAGGTCTTTATAATCATCTCAAACTTCTTCATAAGCCCGAAATTTCTTGAATTTGTCACAACACAGTAATCGGGGTGCAGCGTTTCAACAAAGCCCTGCGTCGTCGAGCCGTCATAGCCGTGGTGCCCGAGTTTAAGCAGATTCACCCTGCCGATTTCGGGTGCAAGCCGCGTCTCGTCGCCCGTGTAGTCGTCCATATCGCCGGCAAGAAATATCTTTGTGCCGTTCTTCTCAAGCAGAACGCCCATCGACATGTCGTTCTCGCCCACTCTCTCCGTATTCTCGGGGTCGTCGGTGTTGAAAAGAGTCACCGTAAAATTACCGAAGGCGAAGGGCGTGCCGTCCGGCTCTGATATTACCGGAACATTCCGCTTGTTGAGAGCATCGACCATCTGGTCGTAAACCTCCTGATTGTCCCATTCGAGCAATTCGCTCTCGTTTATCTTACTGCTGTCATATTCTTTCAGATAAGCGCGGCCGACCTCAACATCGGGGTCGAGAATAACAGTGTCAAACCCGCCTATATGGTCGGAGTGCGCGTGCGTGCCGAGCACAAAATCGAGGTGCACCTTGCCGTCTTTGCCTGCGGCGTGCTCCTTGAGATAAGCCAGCACTTCCTCTTCGTGCCCTTCAAGCTCAAGGTTGGCAAAACCGCGGGGATTGTCGGTGTCTTCACCCGCATCCACCATGGCAAAATGACCGTCGCTTTCAAGCAGTATTGCATCACTCGTGCCGACCTTGAGAAAATGAATTCTGTCCGGCTCCGAAAGATTTCCGGGAACGCGCGGCAGAGCGGGAAGCAGCAGAATAAACAGTGCAAACAGCCCTGCGAACCATCTGAAAACAAAACTAAAACCGCTCATATTATTTCTCCTTTGTGTTTTTCAATTATATCTTTTTCACACCTGAGCAGGATTTTTTCAACATCCGCTGTGTCAATGTCAAGCCCCGTTGCCTTAATCAGCATGGTGCTCTCAATTCCGTAAAAGTTTTCCGCCAGCGCCCTGACATATCCGAAGCCGTAGCTCTCCGGGCAGAACTCTCCGCCCGCCGTTGTGACATACCAGAGCTTTTTCGCCCTGCAAAGCCCCTCGGGAACGCCCTCGGGCGTGTAGCGGAAGGTTATCCCCACGGCGTTAATCTGTTCAAGATACGTCTTGAGTATTGCAGGGAACGACAAATCCCAGAACGGCGCGGCAATAACTATCTCATCCGCCCGCGAGAATTCAACGGCATAGCGGAACATTGAATCCTCAAATTTCCCTTCGCTTAAAAGGCGGTCCCTCTTTTCAAGGAATTTCTCGTCAGCCGCAGGAAAACCGCAGTCCTCAAGGCGCAGGTGTTCATATTGCCCGCCGAGCGTTTTCAGCAGGCACTGCGCCAGCCGTCTCGTGCGCGAGTTCTCCCTGACGCAGGCATCAATAAACAAAATCATCTGTATTCCCACCCGCTTTCATCCGTTTCAATTTTCACGCGCTCTTTCTGAACGTAACATAGAGCATCGACCCGCTCACGATTTTTTCGGGCATCTCAATCTCAACCCACTCGCCGTTTTCGTCAACAGTCATACATTTGTCAACGGTGTATCCGCCGGCATCTATGCCTATTCTTCTGTCTCTTTTGTCCGAGATGTTCGCAATCAGCAGCGCCTGCCCGTCTTCACCCGTTGCCGCAACTGCATACAGCCCGTCATAAAGGCGCAGGTTCTTGATTTTTGCCTGACTGCCGAGCTTGTAAAGCTGACCGAACGCCCAAAAGCCGTAATACGCAGTTGACGGCTTTCCGCCCTTGAGGAACATCCCCGCGTGAACGGATGAGGGCAGGCAGTCAGCGCAGTAGTAGTGCGCAAGGTCCACCTTCTTGTTCTGGAACATAATAAGCATCGAAGTCTGGTTTGCGCCGTATCTGCGGTCGATTTTTTCGTTTTCTGTCGGGTTGTAATTCCACTCGTCTATGATTATCTCCGTCTCGCCGTAACCCGCCTTTTCAAGCTTTTCCCTTACATAATCTATGTATATCGAGTTCTTTTCGGTGGTTGTGTAGCTGTGCCACGAGAAAAAGTCCATCGGCGTTTTGTTTTTTTCAATGTAGTCGAGGAAGTCCTCAAAGAATTTGATAAAATACTGATTTCTCGGGCTCGAACCCGTATTCAGCGCTTTGGTTTTTGTCAGCGCATAAAATCCGCAAGAACCGTAGCCGCCGATTTTCAGCGACGGGAATCTGCTCTTGAGGTGCTTTGCTGTCACGTCATAAAGGCGGTAGTATTCCTCCGGCGTTCCCTGCCAGAAATTGTTTTCCTCCGGCACCTCCTGGCAGTCGGGCTCGTTATATATCTCCCAGTATTCTATGTTGTAGCGGAAGCCGTCTGCCCAGCCCTCGTTGTAGTGCATAATAATATGCTCGCAAATCTGCGCCCACTTTTCAAAGTCGGCAGGCGGCTGAAGCTGCTCCCTTGAAAGCACAGGGTCGCTCCAGCTTATTCCGAAACGGAAAAACGGCTCCATACCTGCGTCGGCAATCGAAGCGAGCACCCTGTCGGTCTCCTCAAAATAATACGAGCTTTCATCGTTTACATCCTTTGAGAAATCGGGGAAAATGCGGAACAAATCCGTCTGGTTTATGTCGTGCGTTCTGCACGAGGTCATATTCGCCTCTGTAAAATAACCGTTTATCCTGCTGCCCGTCACATACTCCGGCATTCTGTCGATGTTGTGAACGGGCTTCATCTCGCCGACAACGCTGTCAAAATCAATGCGGATAACCCCGGGAGTGAATACAAGCTGTGAAAGCGAGGTCAGAAACGCTATAACCGCCGTGACTGCCCCGATTATTCTCTGCAGCATAAAACCGCCTCCGTGTTTTATTTCTCTTTTATAATATAATCCGTCTCACTTAACGTTTATGTTTTCGGCAGGCATTTCCACGCACAAAAACCGTTCAACGTGAGCAACGGTGTTTATATTTTCAAACAGTATGTTTTTCACCGCCGGCATTTCACTGCCCGGATACCAGCTGTGAAGGTAGCCGTCGTCGTTCATATAAATCAGCACTGCGCGTTCTCTCGGCTGTTCGAGCCGCAGATTTTTAAACACGATATTCCTGCATCCCGCTTCGGGTGAAATATCCCGCGCGTCATACCCCTTGTGCGTCTTTATCCAGAATATTCCGTCGAGCTCCCCGCAGGTTTCGTCAAAGCAGGGTTGCGTTAACGAAACATATTCTCTGTCGTCGGGTCGCATAACCACACGATACATCCCTTTTTCCGTCAGCACGGCGTCGGAATGGCGCACCTTCATCCCCTTTTCCCATCTGCGGGCGGTTCCCGCAAGAATGCGGATAAACAGCGAGCTTTCCGAGCCGGGCAGCTCAACGCAGTTTTCAATCAGTCCGTCGCAGATGCTGCCGAAATTCGGGTTGGAAACCGAGTAATCGGCGCAGTTGAGCGCAATGGCGTCGTCGCCCGTGCGGAACTCTCCGTTTCTCAGCACAAAATTCCTTCCGGGTCCGAAATGCACACCGTCTTTTTTGCCCTCAATGTGAATGTTCTCAATAACAACATCCTCAAAGTCGGAGACCTGTATTCCGTAATCCTTCGCCATAAGGTCGTTTATTATTATATTTCTTATCCGCAGGTGCCTGACATAAACAAAGGCAATATGCCCCCGGAGCCCGGTTAATGCGTTGGGCGCTTTCGCAATATCCTGCGCACTGCCGTCGGAAGATATCGCCGCGCTCTCGACGCCGTTGACGGTTATATTTGCGCCGTCAACCGAGATGTTCTCATTGAATATCCCGTCAAATGCGCCCTCGTTTACAAAAAGATTTCCCTCTTCCAGACGGTTTTCAAGCGGTATGCGTCTGAGAACAACGCCCTGCGAAAAAACAAGGTGCGTGTCGGAGGGCAGACGGATTGTGCCCGCTATGTCATAAACACCGGGCAGCAAAACCTCCGCTGTCTCATATTCTCTTACCGCCCTTTGCAGGGCGCATGCATTCGCCTTTGCATCCGCGCCGGGCATAAAGCCGAATACGGACGCGTCAACCCGTTCTTTTTTCCGACTCATACCTCACCTTTGCCTTTGTTATTCCTTTGCGCCGCCCGCTGCACCGGCATAATTTCTGAACGTGCTGCGTATTTCGCTGATTTTTCCCGCTGTTATGAAGTAGTTATATGTGAACGGCTCGTCAAAATCAAGCTTTAAAACTCCCACGGGCGCAACATAATTTGTTGAATTTGCGCCCGGGTCTGCGCTCCCGTCAGAAAACGGAACATCTGCAACGTATCCCTCACTTATGTCGGCATCCGAAAATGAAAGTATGCCTATTTCAACCTGATTTTTCACTTCAATCACACCCCCGAATACCCCGAAAAACATAAGAACAGATAAAAAGAAAGCTGTAATTTTTTCCATTTCCGCCATCCGCTGAAACAGTGTCTGACATTTGCCTGCAATCTATATGATTAACAACGATTATATTATGATTGCTTAATAATATAATATTAACAACAATAATTATAACAACAATCACCGGTCAATTCAATATGATATTGCTCCCGCAAAGCAAATAAAAAAGCCGAAAGCAAAAAAGCACCCGCCTTGGGCAGTCACTCATAAACCGGTATTGGTTTTCACATCAAACTAAAAGCCGCATAACATCGTCAGATTTGCTTACCATACATTAAGTATGCTCTCACAAATCTTCCTTGTTCTGCGGCTCTTTTTTTGCGTGAAAACTGC
>JAEEYU010000054.1 GCA_016288315.1 Clostridiaceae bacterium
CCTTATCGGGAATTACTGTTTTAAGAGTATTTACTCTCTTGAAATCTTCAAGGGTTTCTTAAATCGTTGTTTAATTTTCAAGGTGCTATTTACCCGCTCAGAAGCTCCCCTTCTTCACGGGCGCTCGATTAATATATCACAATAAAAATGCATTGTCAACAGCAAATTTTAAAATTTTCAGAAATTTTTAATAATTGTTTTTCGGCTGCATTTGACTTTAAGTTTTGCAGGTGGTATATATATATTAATGTATATAACAACATATTGCGAGGTGATTAAAACGGACACAATACATATTGAAAAATACGCTTTTGTTGACTCAAAGGGACGCGAGAGAATCTTTCGCGGGATGAGTTTTGTGACTGAGGGCGACATTAAGACATTTCCGAGAGTATATGAGCCGGTTTTAAGCGACGATATGCTGCGTGAATACAGTGAAAAAGGATTCAACCTCATCCGACTTGCGGTTATATGGGATGCAGTTGAACACGAAATGGGCAGATATGACGATGAATACATCTGCCGGATTGCGGACATTATAAAAAGGTGTTCGAAATTCGATATATATGTTTATGTTGTTATTTATCAGAAGCACTATGCAAGTTTTGTAAACGGCGGTGTCGGGGCTCCGCTGTGGGCGACCGACACACTTAACAGGACTTATATGCGCGTTAAATACGAGGCGTCGCAGCTGCAGTATTTTTTCAACCCCGCAGTGGGAAATGCTTTTGACAATTTCTGGAGCAACAAGAAAATTGCGGCAAAGGGGCTGCAGGACAGATACGCCGGAATGCTTAACCATATACTGCCGTTTTTTGCGAACAAAAAGGCATTTCTGGGGATAGACTTTATGAACGAGCCGTTCCCCGGAAGCTGCTGTCTGAGTATTTTCAGAAGCGCGGTTTCAACCGGTATAAAGCACCTTGTTCACGAGAAAAAAATCGGCACACCGACTGTTGTAAAAAACTATTTCAAAGGTCAGAACAGGTATGATATTTTCAGATATGTTGAAAATGAAGAAACCTTTAACAAAATCGTCAACAGTGCGGGAAGAATAACGAAGGATTTTGACAGAAAAAAATATGCGCCGTTCTTTGATAAAATGGCGGACAAAACTGCGAAAAATGTCGGTAATTCTTTTATTTTTGAAGAGAACAACTACTGCTCGAACATCGGTATGCCGGGCTTTCTGCCTGCAACGGGACGTAAAAATGTTGTTTTTGCGCCAAACGGGTTTGACCTGACATCGGGCACTACTGCGGATGAAGAAACTGCGAGCAGTATGAGAACCGATATAATATGGAAAAGGCACAGGGATACACAGGAGCGTCTGGGCTGCCCTGTGATTGTAGGCGCCTGGGGGAAGCACTCAGGAGCGAACAGGGGTCTTGCACACATTTCACACGAGATGGACGTGTTTGACAGGAACAAGTGGAGCAGCGTATTTTTTAAATACACGCCGGGTATTTTCAAAGCGCCTATTGC
The DNA here is from genome assembly GCA_016288315.1 of Clostridiaceae bacterium. Taxonomy (GTDB): domain Bacteria; phylum Bacillota; class Clostridia; order Oscillospirales; family Acutalibacteraceae; genus CAG-177. The sequence goes on from JAEEYU010000054.1 coordinate 1,486, forward strand.
GGATGTGCTTGTTCGCCCCTACCCCGTTGCGACTGCCGGAAGTATTGATTATTACAGATATGATGCGCATTGCAGAATATTCGAGATGCAGTATTCGCAAAAGAGAAGCGCGGAAATTGAAACGGTTGTGTATCTTCCGGGTAAGCCGAAGGATATTGAAACCGATGTAAATTTTATTATTGAAGGTAATTACTTAAAGGCAGTGACATCCACGGGAGTTCACAAGATAAGGATAAAGTTCTGATTCAGAGTAAAAAAGAGCAGAGGTTTTTACGCCTCTGCTTTTGCTTTTGATTAAGATTTTAACCGTTGAGAACGGAGTCGAATTTTGATTTGATGGCGTCGCGTTTTTTCTGTGCGGCTTCGAAGCTCTCGCCTCTGATTGAGTAATATATTTTAAGCTTGGGCTCTGTGCCGGAGGGTCTGATTGCAATCCAGGAGCCGTCATTGAAGAAATATTTGAGAACATTCTCTTTGGGGAGGCCGTCGATACCGGGGGCATAGTCCTTCTCCTCTTTGACATCGTCAAGAAGAGTTTTGCCCGATGAACGGAAAATCTCCATAAGCTCTCTGATTCTTTCGGCACCGTCTTTGCCTTTGAGAACGATATTGTCAAGGCAGTCAAGATAGTAACCGTATTTTGCATAAATGCCTTCAAGCACTTCAAACAGGTCTTTACCCTGATTCTTATAGTAAGCGGCCATCTGGGCTATGAGGTATGAAGCGACAACGGCGTCTTTGTCTCTTGCGTGGGTGCCTGCAAGGTAGCCGTAGCTCTCTTCGTAGCCGAAAACATACTCTTTGTTCCCGTTCTGCTCATAGAGGCAGATCTGCTCGCCGATGTATTTGAAGCCGGTGAGTGTTTCAACAACATTGAGACCGTAGCTTTTTGCAATATTTGCGCCGAGCTCACTGGTAACAATTGTTTTGACGACGGTAGATTTCTCATTGAGAGAATCCTTTTTCATTTTAAGAACAAAATCAACAAGAAGGGCGCCTGTCTGGTTGCCGGTCATAAGCGTGAATTTGCCGTCGTGTCTGACGCCGATACCTACGCGGTCGCAGTCGGGGTCGGTGCCTATTACAAGGTCGGCACCTTCGCGCTCCGCCTGCTCAAGAGCAAGGGTGAGAGCGTCTTTTTCTTCAGGATTGGGAGAACGGACCGTTGAGAAATTTCCGTCGGGCAGCTCCTGCGCTTTGACGACGGAGACATTGAAATCTTTGAGAATTGTGCGAACGGGAATATTGCCGGTGCCGTGAAGCGGAGTGTAAACAATTTTAAGGTCTGATTTTTCGGTGTAGAAGGTCTGCTTTTTAACCTCGGCAAGGAAGGCGTCGAGAGTCTCCTGCCCTATCATAACAATGAGACCTTTTGAAACCGCCTCGTCATAATCCATACAGGGAACGGCTTTTAAATCTTCAACAGCATTTACATAGCTTATAACCTTGTTTGCAAGGTCGGGAACGAGCTGGCAGCCCTTATTGTCATACGCCTTGTAGCCGTTGTATTCTTTGGGGTTATGGCTTGCGGTGACAACAACGCCCGCGTCGCACTTGTGATAACGAACGGAGAAGGAAAGAACCGGTGTGGGCTCAAGAGTTTCAAACAGATAGACTTTGATTCCGTTTGCCGCAAGAACGCCTGCGGTTCTGAATGCAAACTCGCGGGAGTTGTTGCGGGAATCGTAGGCAACGCTTGCGGAAATCTCACCGGTGCAGGTGGTTTTGAGGTAATCTGCAAGCCCCTGGGTCGCCTTACCGATTGTGTAGCGGTTCATACGGTTTGCGCCTGCACCCATAATGCCACGAAGTCCGCCGGTGCCGAATTCGAGATCTTTGTAAAAGCGGTCTTCAATTTCTTTTTCATCTGTAATTGCGGAAAGTTCCGCCGCCGTTTCTTCATCAAAAGTTTTCCAGAGTTCATACTTTTCTTTGATTGTCATATTTATTCCTCCGTTTTATATCTTTTCGGCTATTGTGATTATTTCGAACGGTCTGAAACCGAGAGTCTGTGTTTCGCCCGTTACATCTTCAAGCATATTCATTATACAATAATTTTTCTTTAAATCAAGTGTTCCGCGCATACCGTTTTGCTCGGACAATCTGTAAACGATATATTCTCCGTTTTCGGAGAGCTTTGCCGCCTGAAGAAAGAGCGGTGAAAAATCGCGGTCGAGGAATAAATCCGATTTTATAAGTTCCGAATTATATTCAAAGGCGGTTTCGTTTATTTTTGCGTCTGTGAATGTGCCGGGATGCGGATAAATCATATAGCAGAAATCGTGACTGCCAATATCCGATGTGGGATCGGGTCTTATTGTTGCCCTGAGCAGCGAGAGCGACATTGTGCTGTTGAGCGCACCGATGCCGTATTTGCCCTCGTTGATAATTGCAACTCCCCCGCCCGTTTCACTCATATCACTCCATTTGTGCTGGCAGACTTCAAATTTTGCCTGTTGCCAGGTGGTGTTGCGGTGAGTTTCGCGCCTGATGAAGCCGGCTGATGTGTCGCTGACAAGCTCGCGTGTTAAAACGTTGCAGTCGAAATACACTTTTGCGAGCTTGTGTTTTTCGTTCCAGTCAACTATGTTCTCAACATCTATCCCGCGGGAACGGCGGAAAACGCTGATTACACGTTTCCACGTGCTTTTCTCGGTTGCGAGAACGGCCTCAAACCGGGCGCACTCGCCGTCAGCACAGCAGAAAGAGAGAGGTGTTTTTACAGACACGGGCATTTCTTTGTCGGCGTAATCGGGGAGAATATCCCAGGCATCGTAATTGCCGGGTCTGTCATCAAACAATCTCAGTTTATTGAAATCACCCTGAGCCCACTCGCGGCGGAGTTCTTTGTCATAAAGAGACAGAATGCTTCCGTCGGGAGCAAATTCAATAACGTAATAAGGTGTTTCGGCTTTTAAGTTGAGAACGGAAAACCAGGATGCATCTGGGTATGGAGCGGTGATTTTGCCGCAGGAGAGCGGCTTTAAATCGGGAACAGCCCAGAAGCCGTTTTTGCCTTTTCTTGTAAAGGCGCCGTTTTCATCCTCAACGAAGGCTATGCTGTTGCGGGCAAATGACAGCGAGTTGAAATAGTTTTCTCCCGTTCCGATTATTCTGTCGAGCTCTGCATTTATTTCTTTGTAATCCGCCAGTGCGTCGCGGTAAACGGGAGTGATGTGGCTGCCCGGCAGAATATCGTGGAACTGGTTGACCATCAGTTTTTTATATAAGGCGCGGATTTTTTCGGCGGGATAATCCCCGCCGCCCAGTTTTCTGATTGAAGAGAGCAGCTCAGCATCTCTGAATTTAAATTCTAGCATACGGTTGAAGCGCTTGAGAACTGATTTTGTTGTGTATGTTCCGCGATGCATTTCAAGATAGAGTTCGCCGTCCCAGACAGCGAGGTTTTTGTTGCCGTCAAAGTTTTTCTTTAAAAAATCCTCTGCGCTTGTATGTTCTGTTGCGGGCATAGCGGACACCTTGTTAAAACGGTGCATAAGCTCCACCATCTCTTCGGTTGCTCCGCTGCCGCCGTCACCGTAGCCGAACATACTGAGCGTCTGACCGCCGGTGTTTTTATCCTGATAGGCGTTCCAGTTCTCCTGAATCTGAGAGGGCATATTCCAGGTGATGAAATGAGTGGGCGGAACACAGGCGTAAACCTCTGTGCCGTCTATGCCTTTCCAGACAAAGTTGTTGTGCGGAAAACGGTTTGTGTCGTTCCAGGTTGACATTTTATTGGAGACGAA